>JBAZGB010000029.1:0-31491 GCA_041653135.1 Eubacteriales bacterium
CAGCCTGGGAGTTGGCCGGGATACTGTGGAAATCCAAATCAAAAGAAGAACCGTGCCGAAAGCCGGCTGCATGTATTGCCTCGCTCCATTTACCCATTAAAATAAGGTTGGTTCTGGGGTCCACCCTGGCACTGTACGTAGAAAGGAAGGAACGCTTGGGCACAACATTGAGGCCTGCGAACAAGGCAATTCCAGGGTCGAAGACCATTTCCATCACATGGCTGGTCCGTTCCTTGCCTAAAAGTTTTAAAGCCAAGAGCGCACGAACAGCGTTTGCGGCGGGAATCATCTCACTTCCCGGCAACGCAGTAGATTCTATCACTTCCTGTTATAAACTCTTCACAATTTACCCATTGAGAATGCTTGATCAATGACTAAAAAGCCAAAAAAACTTACAAAGCAAAAAGCTCTTTAAAAAAACCTCTTGACAAGAAAAAGAACTTTAGTTATTATTAATAAAAAATATACATAGTTGTATTTTCAAGGCAAGGAAGCCTTTAGTTAGGAATGGGACCTATCTAAAGGCTATTTTATTTTCTTAAAAAGCAAAGGTGCTCTTAAAGGTGCAGTGCTGCCGCCACCTTAAAGGAGCACCTTTTATTTTTGGGTCATTGACGCCCCGGCAAAGAGGTCATTACAACACCTCCTTTTTAAGCCGGGGCGTTCATTTAAAAAAGAAAGGAAGGAAGGATAACAAAAAATGAGACAGATTGCAATTTACGGTAAGGGTGGGATTGGCAAGTCTACCACCACCCAAAATTTAACAGCAGCCCTGGCTGTCTTAGGTGAAAAGATCTTGCAAATTGGCTGCGACCCGAAAGCGGATTCCATCAGAATGTTAATGGGCGGCAAAAGACAGCCTAGCGTGCTGGATACGCTGCGCAAGGAAGGCGAGGTAAACCTGGATGATATTTTAAAGGTTGGTTTTGGGGGGATAAAATGCGTGGAATCAGGAGGGCCTGAGCCAGGCGTGGGCTGCGCCGGCCGGGGGATTATTACCGCCATCGGGATGTTAGAAAACCTGGGGGCTTACACGGATGATCTGGGTTATGTTTTCTACGATGTTTTAGGTGACGTGGTTTGCGGCGGGTTTGCCATGCCCATGCGGGAAGGAAAGGCAAAGGAAATATATATTGTCGCTTCCGGAGAAATGATGGCTTTGTATGCGGCCAACAACATCTGTAAGGGCATCGTCAAGTTTGCCGAAACGGGCGGGACCCGGCTAGGAGGAATTATTTGCAACTCCCGGAACGTTGACCGGGAAAAAGAACTGGTTTCTGCTTTCGCCGAAAAACTTGGCAGCCGGATGATCAAGTTTATCCCCCGGGATAACATTGTGCAGCAGGCGGAAATACGTAAACAGACGGTGATTCAGTACGCTCCGGATTCAACCCAGGCGCAAGCTTACCTTGATTTAGCCAGGAAGATTGACGAAAACAAACATTTTGTCATTCCCAAGCCCATGGAATACGAAGAACTGGAACAATTAATGATTGATTTGGGGGTAATCGAATGAAAATGGTCAGGGCCATTATCAGGCCAGAAAGAGTTGATGCCGTAGCCGGTGCACTGGATGCAAACGGGTTTGCCGCCCTAACCAGAATTGATGTTTTTGGCCGGGGAAAACAAAAGGGTCTTCAGGTAGGTACGGTAGTTTACGACAGTCTGCCCAAAACGATGCTCATAATTGTGGTGGAAGACGAACAACTGGCCCGGGCAGTGGAAGTTATTGAGGAAACCGCCCGCACCGGCAATATTGGCGACGGAAAAATATTTATTACCCCGGTAGAGGAAGCTTATACCATTAGAACCGGGGAAAGGGGGTTGTAAACGGAATGAAGGAAGTTTTGGCCGTCATTCAAATGAATAAAATGGAATGTACTAAAGATGCTTTAGCGTTAATTGGTTTTCCTTCCTTTACGGCGTATAAGGCGTACGGCCGGGGAAAGCAGCGCGGCTTGTCAGTTGCCTACCCTTCTGAATTTAAAGAAGAAGAGATAAAAGAAAAAAGAATGAAATACCTGCCCAAGCGGATGATTTCCGTAGTGGTGGAAGATGAATTTGTACCCGCGGTAGTAGCTTTGCTGATGAAAGCAAACCGAACCGGTAACATTGGCGATGGAAGAATCTTTATCTGTCCGGTGGAGGATGCAAGACGCATTAGAACCGGAGAACACGGAAAGGAGGCTATCTCATGACTAAGCCGGCCAAAGAAAAAAGGCCAATTAAGGCGGAAGAGTGCCGGCAAGTGGTAGAGGAAATGTTTAAGGCTTTTCCCCAAAAAGCCGGAGAAAACCGCCGCAAGCACGTGATCGTAAGGGATACCCGTGAAGCCCGGCAAAAAATTGAAGCCAACGACCGGGCCGTGCCGGGAGTCTTAACTAACCGGGGTTGCGCTTACGCCGGAACTAAAGGGGTTGTCTTCGGGCCGGTAAAAGATATTCTTGACCTTACCCACGGTCCGGTGGGGTGCGCTTACTATACCTGGGGTACGCGGCGAAATTTTTCCCGGCCGGCGGAAGGGGAAAATGATTTTGCCGGGTATTGCCTGAGCACCGATATGATGGAAACGGATATTGTCTTTGGGGCCGAAAAGAAATTAGCCCAGGCCGTCAGGGAAGCTTACACCATCTTCAAGCCGGAGTGCATGGGGGTGTACGCCACCTGTCCGGTAGGCTTAATTGGAGACGATATGGAAATGGTGTGCAGAAAAGCCGCGGAGGATTTAAGAATTAAGATTATCCCGGTGAGGTGTGAAGGTTACCGGGGAGTAAGCCAGTCGGCCGGCCACCATCTGGCCTCTAATTCTTTAATGGAACATTTAGTCGGCACCGAGGAACTGGCCGACCCGGGGCTTTTTGACCTTAATGTTTTTGGCGAGTACAACATTGGCGGCGACTACTGGATGATTAAAGAGCTTTTTGAGCGAGTTGGCTACCGGATTGTCAGTTCTTTTACGGGAGACGCTTCCTTTCACCAGATTGCCAAGGCTCACCGGGCAAAGCTCAGTGTGCTTCTTTGTCACCGCTCAATCAATTATACCAACCGGATGATGGAGGAAAAGTTTGGCGTGCCCTGGCTGAAAATTAATTATGTAGGAGTTAACGATTTAATTAAAAGCTTAAGGGATATGGCCAGATTTTTTGACGACCCGGAATTAACCGGCCGCACGGAAGAGGTGATTGCCCAGGAAATGACCCGGATTACGCCCATTATTGAGCATTATAAAAAAAGGCTGGCCGGAAAAAGGGTGATGGTGCTGGTAGGAGGTTCACGCGCTCACCACTTTAAGAACATGTTTGAGACCCTGGGCATGGAGGTGGTGGTGGCAGGCTATGAGTTTGCCCACCGGGATGATTATGAGGGAAGGGCGATCCTTCCTGAGATTGTGCATACCGGTAGCTCAAAAATTTTAGAAGATATTCATTACGAGCGGGACCCAAGCGTTGTATCGGCTTATGATGACCAGACAATTAAAAGGAAAAAAGAAGAAATACCCAGTCTTTTGGATTACGAAGGACTTAACCCGCACCTTAAGGACGGCGAGATTGCCATTGATGATTACAACCATTACGAATGTGAATATCTGGTTAAAGAATTGGGTATTGATTTATTTTGCTCGGGAGTTAAGGATAAGTACGTTTTCCAAAAAATGCGCATCCCTTCCCGGCAAATGCATTCGTATGACTACGGCGGGCCATACTCCGGATTTGAAGGCTTTCTTAAATTTGCCCGGGATATAGACATGGCGGTAACGAGCCCTACCTGGAAGTTTATTACGCCGCCTTGGAAGGAGAATAAAAATGCTTAATTACACGCCCAAAGAGATTGTTGAGCGCAAAGCATTGGTGATTAATCCGGCCAAAACCTGCCAGCCCATTGGAGCCATCCTGGCTTCCAAGGGGATTCATAACTGTATGCCCTTAACCCATGGTTCGCAGGGGTGCTCCTCTTATTTACGGATGCTCCTCTCCCGCCACTACCGGGAACCTTCCATTGCCGCCACCAGTTCTTTTACGGAAGACACGGTGGTTTTTGGGGGTCGCAACAACTTACGGGAGGCCATTGAAAACATCATTGCTCTTTACCGCCCGCAGGTAATTGCCATCAGCACCACCTGTTCTACCGAAACAATTGGGGATGATGTCGTGAGCTTTATGGAAGAAATTAAACAGGAGAGCTTTTTTGACCCCCTGATAAAAGTAGTTATTTCCAACACGCCAAGCTATGTGGGCTCCCATATTACCGGATACGATAACATGGTTAAGTCCATGGCCCAAATCTTTCCGGTAAAAGGTGAGCCTAATGGTAAGCTCAATATTATCCCCGGTTTTATTGAACCGGGCGACATTAGAGAAATAAGGCGGCTGCTGGCCGTAATGGGAGTGCAATCAATTGTTTTTCCGGATACGACGGATGTTTTTGACGCGCCTTTAACTCCTGAATCAGGTGGGCTTTATCCTCCCGGGGGAGCAACCATCCCTGATTTAGAAGACACGGCAAATTCCCTGGGTACGATTGCGCTGGGCAAGTGCGCGGGCAGCTCAGGGGCGCTGATTTTAAAGGGCCGGTTTGGCTTACCCGCCGTAGTTGGTCCCACCCCCATAGGCATTGCCAACACCGACGCGCTGGTAATGAATATAAGCAGGTTAACCGGGGCTGCTATTCCAAAGGAACTGGAAGACGAGCGGGGCCGGGTGGTAGATATGATGACCGACGCCCACCCCCACTTTCACGGCAAAAGGGTGGCGGTTTTTGGGGATCCAGATTTAGTCGGCGGGATCGTCAGCCTGCTGGTGGGTTTAGGGATGGAACCGGTTTTTGCCCTTACGGGCACCCCGGATAAGCAATTTATCTCCGAAATAAACCAACTGGCTCCCGAATGCGAAGCAATTATTGGCGATTTATTTTTATTGCACCAAAAAATTAAAAATAAGCCGGTTGATTTGCTGATTGGAAATTCTCATGGAAAGTATATTGCCCGGGCGGAAGATATTCCCCTGGTAAGAGCAGGTTTTCCCATTACTGACCGGGCTAATTTGCACTATTTTCCTATGGTGGGTTACGCCGGAGCAGCCAGATTGATCGAGATTATTGGCAATACCCTTTTGGAGCGTTTGGACCGGGACGCGGACGATTCTCACCTTGAATTAATCTTATAAAAAGGAAAGGTGTGATTGATTAGATGGAAGCAGTTAAATTGACAGATCTGGCTATTGTAGAAAGAAGCAAGTTTGTGCGCATCAAAGGAAGACATAAACAAATGATGAAATGCGATGCCGAGAGCATCGCCGGGAGCATAAGCCAAAGGGCTTGCGTTTATTGCGGCGCCAGGGTTGTCTTAAATCCAGTTACCGACGCCATCCATTTAGTGCACGGTCCGATTGGCTGCGCCAGCTACACCTGGGATATCCGCGGCAGCTTAAGCAGCGGGTCTGATTTATACCGAAACAGCTTTTCCACTGACTTAAAGGAAAACGACGTAATTTTCGGGGGCGAAAAAAAACTCGCCCGGGCGATCGACGAACTGGTGCAAAAATATCATCCCAGGCTGGTTTTTGTATACTCCACATGCATCATCGGAGTCATTGGCGACGACTTGGAGGCGGTCTGCAAGGCAGCGGCAGAAAGGCACAACATTGAAGTAATTCCTGTGCAGTCCAGCGGTTTTATTGGGAACAAATCCGCTGGCTACCGGGCCGCTTGTGACGCCTTGCTGCGCCTGATCAAACCTAAAAACAAGGAAAAGATCCAAAAAAATAATAGCGTGAATTATTTGGGCGACTTTAATCTTGCCGGAGAGGTCTGGATTATTAAAAACTATTTAAAACAAATGGGGGTTGAAGTAAATGTAGCGTTTACCGGGGATTCAAGCTATGCAACTTTGAAAACCGCGGTTAGGGCTTCTTTTAATCTAATTCAATGCGCCGGCTCAATGGGTTATCTGGCTAAAAAAATGGAGGAATTGTACGGCATTCCCTATCTAAATGTTTCTTTTCTGGGTATTGAGGATACGTCCGCATCTTTGCGGAAAATAGCCGCCGCCTTTAATGACCGGGCAATCATGGAGAAGACGGAAGAACTAATCAAGAAAGAGGTAAAAAAAGTTATGCCGGAAATCCAGAGCTGCCGGTCATTCCTGCAGGGTAAAAAGGCAGCAATCTATGTCGGCGGGGGATTTAAAGCCATATCTCTGATTAAGCAGTTTAGAGAAATAGGGATAGACGTGGTCATGATTGGCACCCAAACCGGCCAGCAGGAAGAATATGAAGCGATCAATGACCTGGTGGATGACGGCACGGCTATCTTAGATGACGCAAACCCTGCGGAGCTGGAAAAGTTTATGGTGGAAAAAGGAGCTCATCTTCTGGTGGGAGGGGTTAAGGAAAGGCCGTTGGCTTATAAACTCGGCGTTGCCTTTATCGACCACAATCACGACCGGAAGCACCCTTTAAGCGGCTTTGTCGGAACAGTAAATTTTGCCCGGGAAGTGTACTCCACCGTCTGCTCTCCGGTTTGGAAGTACGTGAATATTCCAGAAGGTTATAATGCGATCAGAAGAGGGGTATTTTTTGATGAAAAACGAAGCTGTTTATTGGCGGGAAGTCAATGAAAATCCTTGCAACATGTGTATGCCTATGGGAGGCATCCTGCCGTTTATGGGCATCGAAAAAGCGATGGTGATTATTCACGGTTCCCAGGGCTGCAGCACCTATATGCGCAGACATATGGCCGAGCATTTTAACGAGCCGGTTGATGTGGCCTCGTCGTCGCTTGATGAAAAAGGGACAATTTACGGCGGAGAAAGCAACTTAAAAAAGGGCCTGGATAATCTAATTAAGGTTTACAACCCCGGAATGGTCGGCGTGCTCAGCGCCTGCCTGGCGGAAACGATTGGTGAAGATATCAGGCGAATTACAGCGGATTACCTTCTGGAGAGAGAACTGGTAAATTACCCCATCGTGGCCGTATCCACTCCCGGCTACGGAGGTACCCATACGGAGGGCTACTTCCTGGCCGTAAAAGAAATAATCGTTAAACTGGCCTGGAAAAAGAAAAAACATTCCCGGATTAATGTCCTCGTACCCAACTTAAGTCCTGCCGACATCAGGGAAATAAAGAGAATATTGCAGTTGATGGGGACTCAATATATCCTGTTCCCCGATTTCTCCGATAACCTGGATCGCCCCTTTTCCCGGCCATATAAAAAGTTACCGGAAGAGGGCACAAAAATTACCGATCTGGAAGCCATGCCCGGGGCTGCAGCAACTATCCAGTTTGGCGTGACGCTGGATGAACATATTTCGCCAGGCAAATATCTGGAAACAAGTTTCGGAGTACCTCTGTATAATCTGCCTGTACCGATGGGGGTAGAAAATACTGATTTATTTATTGGTTTATTAAAGCAGCTCACGGGAACCCCCGTGCCGGAAACTTTAAAAAAAGAAAGGGGCCGGCTGCTGGACTGTATGGTCGACTCTCATAAATACAATTCTCAGGGAAGAAGCGTCATTTTTGGCGAACCGGAAAACGTGTACGCCGTTGTTATTACCTGTTTGGAAAATGGAATTCACCCGGCCGTGATGGCAACGGGCGACAGGGGCGGGAAACTGGCCGAAATTTTAAAGGAACGGGGGCGTGAATTCCGCAGCGATTTTTTCCTTTTAAGTGAAGCAGATTTTTCTCAAATCCGGGTAAAAAGCAGGGAAATGGCGGTCAATATTGCGATCGGTCATTCCGACGGCCGGTTTTTGACGGAGAAAGAAGGCATTCCCCTGGTAAGGCACGGTTTCCCCATTCATGACCGGGTCGGAGGGCAGCGGTTGTTATCTGTGGGATATGCGGGCACGACGATGTTTTTAGATCGTGTTACAAATGCGCTTTTAGAAAATAAATATGGAAACTACCGAAGCCTTATGTATCGCAAATTTTATCAAGGCATAGGTAAATAAATTAAAAGGACGATTTCAATGTCTAAAGATATTGCGGTATGCATTGGTGAAAATGGTGAAATTGCGTCCATGTATGAACAAAGCAAAATAGTTGTTTATAGTAAGAGCCGGGATAAATGGAATGTGGTAAAAGAAAAGGATTTCGTTTTGGAAAAAAGTCTGAGCATAAAAGAGTTGCGTAAAAAAATGGCGCACCTTCTGGAATTCTTAAATGGATGCAAGATATTTGTAGGCCTTTCTATAATTGGCATACCTTATTTTGAATTAGAAAAATCTCTTTTCAGTATATGGGAATTTAAAGGGAAACCAGAAGAAATCCTGGAGTATGTTCTGAAAAAGGAGGAAGAACTGGAAAAGGAAATAGAAAAAGAAGCGAGCCATGAGGAAAATAGTATCCAGTATATTCCAGTAGAAATAACCAGCGGATGCTACTACATCTCAATAAAAGAGATCCAGGAAAACGATACCGGAGTTACTACAAAACAAGCGCTGCTCCCCTTTCTGAAGAAAGCTGAATTTCATTCATTGGAAGTCCGTTGTAGCCATGTGCCACCATGGCTGGAGGCCGAAATTGCCATCGGCAGCGTTTCCGGAGAAGTTGAAAAAATAAGTAATGTCGAAACAAAAATTATTATAACACCAAAATGTTGTTAAGATTAAAAAAGGACGTGAACATTATGCTGACCAGCCAGGAGATTTTAAATTTAAAACACTTACATCCCTGTTTTAGTCAAGAGGCGGCCCGGCGTTATGCCCGCCTGCACCTGCCGGTGGCGCCGGCCTGTAATATTAAATGCCGCTACTGTACCAGACTATACGACTGCGCAAATGAAAACAGGCCGGGGGTAACCAGCCAAATTCTTACCCCGGAAAAAGCGCTGGATTTGGTGGAAAATGAAATGGCCGGTGAGCCCCGCCTTAAAGTAGTCGGCATTGCCGGTCCGGGGGAGCCGCTGGCCAACCAGGATACTTTGCAAACTTTAAAACTGGTACATGGCCGTTTTCCTCAATTAATTAAATGCTTAAGCACAAATGGACTTTTGTTAAGCGAAAACCTTAAATCTCTTAAAGAATCAGGAGTAAAAGCCGTTACCGTTACCGTAAATAATATTTCGCCCCGGGTAGGCGAAAAAATTTACCGCCAGATTGCTTACCAGGGTAAAGATTATTTTGGAACGGCCGGCGCAGCTTTGCTCTGGCAAAAACAAAAGGAGGGAATAGAGGCGGCCGTAGCGATAGGGATGCTGGTAAAAATAAACAGCGTGGTCATTGCCGGAATAAATGATGCCCATTTGCAGGAGGTAGCGCAGGCAGTACGGGAGGCTGGGGCGCACGTGATGAATATAATTCCGCTTATTCCCCAGGGGGAGTTTGCCCGATTGAAGCCCCCGACCCAAACCCAGCTATTCTTCCTGCGGGAAAAATTAGCGCCGGTTATTTCCCAAATTACCCACTGCCGCCGCTGCCGGGCCGACGCCAGGGGAATGCTTTGCTAAAGGCACGAGAGGTACAAATTACTAATGAATACACCAGAAAGCATCCGGAAATAAAGGTAAATATAAATTTTGCCAGTGCCGGTACCCTGCAAAAACAAATTGAACAAGGGGCCTACGCCGATCTTTTAATTTTGCCGGGAATAAAACAGTTGGCGGCTTTGGAAGCTAAGGGTCTGGTGGACAAATCAATCCGCCGGGATCTTGTAGCCGATGAAATAGTACTGGTGGCGCCATCGGACAACCAAAAAATAAAAGGCTTTACGGATTTAACGGCGCCGGAAGTGACCAAAATATGCCTTGGGGAACCAGCTACGGTACCGGCCAGAGAATTTGCCAAAGCAATATTGCTTAAAGAGACAGTCGATAAACCTGTGAAAAAAACATGTCTGAATTTACCTTAAAAGCTGAGTTTTCAGTGGCGGAAAATGAAATTTTAGTCTTAGCCGGCCCTTCCGGTTCAGGGAAAACCACCATTTTAGAATGCTTGGCCGGCCTGCAAAAACCAGAGGCAGGGTTAATTAAGACGAACGGCAAAGTTTTATTCTCAGCGGCCAAAAAAATTAACCTTCCCCCTTGGCAGCGTCAAATGGGCTATATTTTTCAAGATTACGCTTTATTTCAGCACCTAACTATTTGGTAACCAGTTTGTCCTCGGAAAGGGCAACTGCCGGGTATCTGTTGGAATCGATCCGTGGCCACTGGTCCATTGAGAATTCCCTTCACTGAGTACGTGAAGTAACATTTGACGAAGACCGTTCTCAGATCCGAACTGGCTCTGCACCCCGTGTTTTTGCAAGTATGCGTAATCTTGTCATTAGTTTACTGCGTTTAAATGGTGTGAAATGTATTGCTTCGGCTTTACGGAAAATCAGCTGGAATGCTGAGCGTGCATTGGAACTAATTGGTGTCTAATCATATAAAGTGACTTTGACGTAGTCCTGATTTGCGTCCCTTTATTGTCCGGATTTAACCATTTTCCAACCCGAGGCATAGAGTCCACTAGAGCAGAAACCCACTTAGCTTTTCTTGCCTATAATCTGCGAAGGATAATTAACATTCTCGGAGTTAAGGAAATGATCAGCAGGCTGGCTGTTATATAACGAAAACCAGCCCACTTTTTTGTTCTAGATAGAATACTGTATAAATACTGTCAGGTAAAACTCTCTTCATAGCATTTACTGTTGATTTACGCTGTATTATCACACAGTCTGACGTCCCCATGCATCCCAAAAGAACGTCCCCATGCATCCCCGTCCCCATGCGATGGCTCTATTTTTGCAGCATGAGTATCTAATAAGTCAATTTATTTAAGTCAAGCCTGACCCCTGACCTTTTTACCTGTACGCCGGGCTAGGGCTTAACCACTTTCCCTTTGCTGATTAAGCCCAGGATAACTTCATTAGCCGTTTTTGAAGGAATGGCAAATCCTATACCCTGTGCCTGGGCTACAGCGGTATTGATTCCGATTACTTCGCCAGCCAGGTTAAGCAGCGGGCCTCCGCTGTTTCCCGGATTAATTGATGCGTCAGTTTGAAGTAAGTTCTTATATTTGCGGTTTTCCGCGCTTATGGGACGTTCTTTGGCGCTGATCACACCAACCGTTACAGTATGATCAAGGCCGTATGGGTTGCCGATTGCGATGACCCAGTTTCCAACCCTGGTTACATTTGAATCACCCAGTTTCAGCATCGGGAGATTTTTGGCCTGTACTTTTAAGACAGCAAGGTCCAAATCGTAGTCCTCGCCGACCACAGTTGCCAGCAAGGGATTTTTATATCCCTGAATGGTGACTTTAATCCTGTCGGCTCCGTTGATGACATGGTCATTGGTTAAAATGTATCCGTTACTGGAAAAGATAAAGCCGGAACCCAGACCATGTTCCTCCTGGGTCTGCGACTGACCATAGGGACTGCCGAAGAACTGCCTAAAGAAAGGGTCGTTAAAGAAGGGATCGACATATACACTGCGGGTAGTATATGTGTCGATTTTAACTACCGCAGGTCCGGCGCTGCTGACTATATTAGCGACAACTTCAGAACTCATAAGGCCGGCGCTGGATGCGTCCGCTGTATTAACAGCCAGAGATCCTTTGCTTTGAGCGAACAGGGGCAGATCGTTGGCGAAAAGACATCCGCTCATGAACATAACTCCCGCGACAAAAGCAGCTAAAGCAATAAAAATAAGGTTTCGTTTAAGATTTGGCACAGTTATCACCTTCCTTTAAAAAATAAAAGCTTCCTTGCAGATAATTCTAACAGAATAAGTTTAAATTAAAAATGGAGAAATATTGAAGAAAGTGTGAAGTTTTTTTAGAAATGAGTTTTGGAAGGGACACAAGACAAGAATAACCCTGGGAAAGCTTATTCCAGGGTTTTAGCGCATTTAAAAAGTTTTTAAAACTTAGCCGGTGATGTCTAAATGGTATTCCTGCAGGGATTTTAATTTGCCTTCAGGATATACTTTTTCTTTATAGGCTGCAATGCCGATGGCGCTGGCAAAAGCCGCCGCTATGGTTGTTATATAAGGCACATTGTATTTAATAGCCGTCTTGCGGATATAAGAATCATCGTTCTGGCTGAGTTTGCCGGAGGGTGTATTGATCACCAGGTTTATCTCCTTGTTTGTAATCCCGTCTACTATGTTGGGGCGTCCCTCATATAATTTTTTGATTTCCTCGGACGGAATGCCGTTTTCCCGCAGGAACTTATGAGTGCCGCCGGTTGCTTTAATACGGAAGCCGATTTTGGCAAATTCCCTGGCTGTTTCTAATACTGCCTGTTTATCCTGATCGTTTACGCTAATCAGCACTGTCCCGCTTACAGGCAGGGGGGATTTGGTAGCCTCCTGGGCTTTATAATAGGCCAGCCCAAAAGAATCGGCAATACCCAGCACTTCTCCGGTTGAACGCATTTCCGGTCCAAGAATGGGGTCAACTTCCTGGAACATATTGAACGGGAAAACTGCTTCCTTGACTCCGAAATGGGGAATCTTTTTTGGGGTCAGCGTGCTGAAAGGATATTTTTTGCCGTCATTGACGGCCATCATTATTTCGGTGGCAATCCTTGCCATTGAGACGTTGCAGACTTTCGATACCAGGGGGACTGTCCTTGAAGCTCTGGGGTTGGCCTCTAAAACATAAACCACATCATCGGCAATGGCGTACTGCATGTTCATTAGACCGATTACGTTGAGTTCCTTGGCTATTTTCTTGGTATATTCCTCAATGGTCGCCAGGTGTTTAGCAGGGATGCTGATCGGCGGAATAACACAGGCCGAGTCTCCCGAGTGGATGCCGGCAAGCTCAATATGCTCCATTACGGTCGGAACATAAGCGTCATTTCCGTCCGCTATTGCATCTGCTTCCGCCTCAATAGCGTTACTTAAGAATTTGTCAATCAGAATCGGCCTTTCCGGGGTTACTCCGACAGCAGCCGTCACATAATGGCGGAGCATTTCCTCGTCGTGGACAACTTCCATTCCCCGTCCACCCAATACATAGGAAGGTCTCACCATCAACGGATAGCCAATTTGGCCGGCAATTGCCAGGGCTTCCTCAATATTTACGGCTATACCCGATTTTGGCATGGGAATGTCAAGTTTCTCCATTATTTGACGGAACCGGTCACGGTCTTCAGCCAAATCGATAGTTTCCGGCGTGGTACCGAGGATTTCTACGCCTGCTTTAGCCAATTCACCGGCGATATTTAGGGGAGTCTGTCCCCCGAACTGAACAATAACCCCCAACGGTTTTTCTTTTTCGTAGATGCTTAAAACATCTTCTACAGTTAAGGGTTCAAAGTAGAGCTTATCAGAAGTATCGTAGTCGGTGGAAACTGTTTCCGGATTGCAGTTGACAATAACCGTCTCATAACCCAAATCACGAAGGGCAAAGGCGGTATGCACGCAGCAGTAGTCGAACTCAATTCCCTGACCAATCCGGTTTGGACCTCCTCCAAGGATCATTACTTTTGGACGATCGCTCGAGGTAGTCTTGTCCGGAGCATTGTAGGTAGAGAAATAGTAAGCCGCATTTTCTACTCCGCTTACCGGGACGGCCTCCCATGCTTCAACGATGCCTAAATCAGTTCTGCGCCGCCGAATTTCCGGTTCCGGCAGATTTAGAAGCTTGGCCAGATAACGGTCGGCAAATCCGTCCTTTTTAGCCCGGATCAATAATTCATCCGGTAATTTACCATTTTTATACTTAAGCATCTCTTCTTCGAGCAGAACAAGTTCTTTCATTTGTTTAATGAACCAGGTTTTTATATGGGTAAGTTGGTGAAGCTGCTCGATATCGGCTCCCTTGCGCAACGCTTCATAAATGATAAACTGACGCTCGCTGGACGGTTCTGCCAGCAAGGGGAGCAGATCCTCCAGGGAACGCCGGTTAAAATCCTTTGCGAACCCCAAACCGTAACGGTTGATTTCCAGGGAGCGGATTGCTTTTTGGAAGGCTTCTTTATAGTTTTTGCCAATGCTCATTACTTCGCCGACAGCGCGCATCTGTGTTCCAAGGATATCCTGCGCGCCGAGGAACTTTTCAAAAGCCCAGCGGGAAAATTTAATAACCACATAATCGCCTGAAGGAGTATATTTATCAAGAGTGCCGTCCCGCCAGTAGGGAATTTCATCCAGGGTCAGGCCGGAGGCCAGCATGGCGGAAATCAATGCAATAGGGAAACCGGTTGCTTTCGAGGCTAATGCTGAAGACCGCGAAGTGCGCGGGTTTATTTCTATAATAACGACCCGGCCGGTTTTGGGATCGTGGGCGAACTGTATATTAGTACCGCCAACTACCTCGATGGCTTCTACAACATCATAAGAGTACTTTTGCAGTCTTTTCTGAAGCTCCGGGCTGATCGTCAGCATGGGCGCCGCACAATAGGAATCGCCTGTGTGCACGCCCATAGCGTCAATGTTTTCGATAAAACAAACTGTAATCAACTGATTTTTTGAGTCCCGGACTACTTCCAGTTCAAGCTCTTCCCAGCCCAGTACCGATTCTTCAACCAATACCTGCCCGATCAAACTGGCGGCGATCCCGCGGTTAACAATAGTCCTTAATTCTTCAACATTATAGACCAGACCACCGCCGGTGCCTCCCATTGTATAGGCGGGGCGGATGACTACCGGGTATCCAAGTTCTTGCGCAATTGCCTCTGCTTCCTCAACGCAGTATGCCGGATTGCTGCGGGGCATTTCAATACCGAGACGATTCATCGTTTCCTTAAAGGCAATACGGTCTTCGCCGCGTTCAATAGCGTCGACCTGGACACCGATCACTTTAACTTGATATTTGTCTAAAACACCGGCCTTGTATAATTCAGAGCATAAATTTAGACCGGATTGTCCGCCTAAATTCGGCAGTAACGCATCTGGACGTTCTTTGGCAATTATGGCTGTAAGGCTTTTTAAGTTGAGCGGTTCGATGTAGGTTACGTCTGCAATACTTGTGTCCGTCATTATTGTAGCTGGATTGGAGTTGACCAGGACAACCTGGTATCCCAGTTTCCGCAGGGCTTTACAGGCTTGAGTCCCGGAATAGTCAAATTCACATGCTTGTCCAATCACTATCGGTCCTGATCCGATAATCAAGATCTTATTAATGTCAGTACGCTTTGGCATGTTTTCGCTCCTGCTTCGTTGTAGAATAAGAACTTTACACTACATCGTCAAAGTTCTCTCAACATATCATTGTACCAAATAAGCCAACTAATTAAAATTATAATCTTTAAAGTAAAATACATAAAAAAACATACATACATACATATATATACATTATGGCTGCTATATGGCAGGAAGGCTTGTTTACCCAACCGGGGATTTTATAAAACATCATTTATCTTCATACCGGGTGGTTCTGCTGTGCCTGACGTAAACAGGGGGATACTGTCAATCTGACGAAAGGCATTTGGTAAAGAGCGGTTGGATTATTTTTACTTTTTTAAGAATTGTATAATATAATAATCAGGCGACCATTTAATTTTAAATGCTTTCCGGTTACGCAGGAGATTTATTCGACAGAAATAAAATATTGAAAGGTAAGCGTGATGAGTAAGGCAGAAGCACAAGGCGATGCCGCTGCTGTTTTTAGGGTAGAGGGCATTACTTGAATGGACTGTGCCGCAGAGTTTGAAAAAAACGTGGCGGCCCTGCCCGGTGTAACCAGGGCAAGTTTGAACACAGCCGTTGGAAAACTCATTGTTGAAGGCCCGGTAGACTTAAATGCAATCCGCAGGGAAGGGATGAAGGGAAACTATAAAATCACACCAGAAAGCGAACTGCAGTTAAAGGTAAAATCCGGGGTAAACCGGGAATTAATCCGGGGTGCTATTGCCGTTGCAGCTTTACTGGCTGGTTATATAGCTGAATTAAGTACCCGGTCTGCCGCAATCTACATTCCTTTTTACGCTGTCTCCATAGCTGTTGGTGGTTGGGGTAATTTCCGGAAGGCTTTTTTCTCTCTTACCAGTTTGGATTTTAATATGAGTGTGCTGATGAGCGCGGCAGTAATAGGAGCTATGGCAATTGGCCAGTGGGAAGAAGGCGCTGTTGTAGCTTTCCTGTACTCGGTTTCGGAAATACTCGAAGCTGGTACGATGGAACGTGCCGGTCAGTCAATCCGGCAGCTTATGGATATTGCTCCGAATGTAGCCCGTATTTTGCGCTTAACCGGCGAAGAGGATGTTCCGGTGGAGGATATTAAGGTCGGCGACATTATGATCATTCGCCCTGGTGAAAAAATTGTTATGGACGGGCGGGTTGTTAAAGGTATATCCGCCATCAACCAGGCTTCTATCACCGGCGAGTCGATACCTGTAGAAAAGGAGCCGGGGTCTGAAGTTTACGCCGGTTCCCTGAACACTTTTGGCGCCCTCGAGGTAGAGGTTACCAAACTTGTGCAGGATAACACCATTGCAAGAATAATTCACCTTGTCGAAGAAGCGCACGCTAAACGGGCGCCCTCTCAGGTCTTTGTGGAACGGTTCGCCTCTGTTTATACTCCTATTGTTCTGGTTCTGGCAGTTGGTATTGTCCTGGTTCCCACCCTTTTTCTGGGATATAATTGGGAGTCCTGGATTTATCGCGGTTTGACCCTTTTGGTTGTTTCCTGTCCCTGCGCGCTGGTAGTATCTACGCCTGTAGCAATAGTAAGCGCCATAGGCAATGCGGCTAAAAACGGAGTCCTCATTAAAAGCGGGGTTTACCTGGAGGAGGCTGGTTCGCTTGCAGCAATAGCCTTTGATAAGACAGGGACCCTGACTAAAGGCGAACCTGTTGTAACTGATGTGATTCCCCTCGGTTCATGTTCCGAACAGGAAATACTGCAAATCGCCGCAACACTGGAGTAACGCTCGGAACACCCGCTTGCGCCGGCTGTTCTTAAATCAGCAAAAGACCGGAATATCATATGGAATCCGGCAGAGAATTTCAATGTGAGAGCAGGCCTTGGCGTCCAGGGTACGGTAAATAAACAAGAAGTATGTATCGGAAGTCCCCGTTTTTTTAAAATGTCGGGGCTCTCCGCTCCCGGTAAAGCAACTGAACAGGTCAGGCGTATGCAGGAGGAAGGCAAAACAATTATGCTTGTGGGGACAAACCGGGATATCCTGGGAATTATAGCTGTCGCAGATGATCTGCGTGAAACCAGCATAGCCTCTCTTGCCGCCTTAAAACAATCAGGATTGCGGCATACAATAATGCTCACCGGCGATAACCAGACCACAGCCCGGGCAATAGCGGCACGCCTTGGAGTAGATGAATTTCGCGCTGAATGCTTGCCGCAGGATAAGGCAGCGGCCATTCAGGAATTACAGCGGCAGTATGGGAAGGTTGGTATGGTTGGAGATGGGATTAATGATGCGCCCGCTCTGGCGACAGCGGATGTCGGTATTGCCATGGGGGGCGCCGGTACAGATACAGCGCTGGAAACAGCTGATATTGTACTGATGGCTGACGACCTGGCCAAACTCCCTTTTGCTGTTTATCTAAGCAGGGCAGCGATGAGGATTATTCGCCAGAACATTACCTTAGGCCGGAAAAAGACAAGATAAAGGTATTATGCCAGTATTATACAGGTATTTGTTTTATCTTATTTTCCAATTGACGCCTTTTGTGCTATAATCATACAAGATAAAATTTTACAGGCAAAGGTTTAAAATGATATTTCATTATCAAAGAAATAAGGAACATTATTAATGGGCAAACAAGCAGTGCACTGTGCTAAGTCCTGGAAAGACCGAATACTGAACGGGTTTAGAAACCTTTTTCCAGTAAGGCCGGGTAAGAAATTTCATTCTTACCTGAGCAAAATCTTAAGTATGTCTGATTCCCCGAAAAAGATCGCCGGCGGGGTGGCTCTTGGCCTGGCGTTTGATTTTCTTCCCATACCCATAATCAGCATTCCTTTATCCTATTTGGTTGCCCGTGCTGTAAAAGTAAATTCAGTTGCGGCAGTTTCTACAGTAGTTATTCTTAAACTGGCCGTTCCTTCTTTTTATGCTCTGGATTTTTTTGTAGGAAAACTCATCTTTGGGGAAGTACAGGGACCGGATATCCGTGATACGGGAATATCAACTTTTGACTTCTTTATTGATAAACTATTCGAACACGGCTATCCTTTTGTTGCGGGCAGCCTGATTAATTCCGCTATAATAGGGGTTGTTTCCTATTACTTTTTAATGTGGTTTATTAGGCGAAGGCAGAGAAAGGGAGAATAAAAAAGATTCACTTCGCGCCTTAAGTCCGGTTACCAACGCTTCGCTTATCTGCTGTTGCCGGCGCTAAAGCAAGCCGTTCGCTGTCGGCAGCGCTGTGTCCTTTGGACGGTTTTAATGAATACATAAAAATGCATACTCAAAATAAAAAAGAGCCGTTAAGGCTCTTTTTAGGTGGTGCGCCACTGTAGGCTTAAGCGGACTTACTAAAACAACCGGGCATGCAACAAAACCCAAGAATTAACAGAATTAAAATCAGGAAAATAATGAATGAAGAACCGCCGCCGCCGTTGCATTCCCCGCCAATTCCAAAAGACATTTTTTAGGCCCCCCTTTCATGTCATCTCTGTATAATATGGAATTTGCCCGGGGTATGTTACCATTGGAGATGATTGAAACGGTTTTTTTTCTTTTAAGAATAATAAAACAACAAACTATTTCTGCGGTTGTAAAACCTGTAAAAAAGCTTTTTAAAAGCCGCAGGATATCTTCCGCTGTGTATGTCTGTAATAACCGATACCGTTGTACAAAAATCCGTACTTAACTACTTCGTCTGGAACCAGCATGTTTCTGGCGTCAATAATTACGGGTGTCCTCATGGTCTCGCGCAGTTTTTGAAAATCAATCCTGATGAACTCAGGCCATTCAGTCATGAAAACAGCGGCGTCCGTCATCCTTGCGGCGTCATAGGGGCTTTCAGCAAAAGTTACCGGGCCTTTTGTCCCGCCAAGTTCAGATCTGGCGTTGTCCATTGCTTTCGGATCGTAACAGGAAACAATACTGCCCCTGTTGATCAATTCTTTAATCAGCTTTATTCCCGGAGATTCCCTGACATCGTCGGTGTTGTTTTTAAAGGCCAGGCCGAGCACTGCAATATTCTTGTTTTTACACACCCAGAGGGCCTCTTCAATTTTTTCAACAATCTTAAAGACCCTTTTTTCATTAATACAGTCTACTTCTTTAAGCAGGGCGGTATTGATACCCAGTGCGTCGGCCATGGCTGAAAAGGCCTTCAAGTCTTTAGGGAAGCAACTTCCGCCGTAACCAGCGCCTGCGTTGAGAAACTCCCTGCCGATACGTTTGTCGTAACCCAGGCCGTATGCAACCTGTTTAATATTTGCGCCTGCTTTTTCGCAAATATCGGCGACCAGGTTTATAAAAGAAATCTTCATGGCCAAGAAGGCATTGCTGGCATGCTTGATTAATTCCGCGGTCGGTATATCGGTGAACATTATGGGGCAATTGAAATCCTGGTATAATTCACGCAGTTTCCCCTTGGCCCTGTCATTATCGGTTCCAAGCACTATGCGATCCGGGTACATGAAGTCGCTGACAGCCGAGCCTTCTTTTAGAAATTCAGGATTGCTGGCTACATCAAAGGATGCTCCTGCATTCTGGCTGGACATTTTTATTGTCCGCCTGATCCTCTCCGCTGTGCCTGCCGGAACGGTGCTTTTTTCGACGATAAGCTTATAATCGTTTATATTGCAAGCAATGCAGCGGGAAACTTCTTCTACCTGGGACATTTCCGCCATACCGTTTTCATGAGCGGGTGTGCCGACACATATAAAAATGATCTCAGCCTGACTGACGGCAGTCTTAAAATCATCAGTGAAGGAAAGAACGCCTTTTTTTAGCCCGTTTTTCAGCAGTTCATCCAGGCCAGGCTCAAAAAAAGTGGAGATTCCTCCGGATAAAAGGTTAATTTTTTTCTGGTCTTTATCAAGGCCGGTCACTCTGTGCCCAAGACTTGCGAAACATGAAGCAGTGACCAGCCCGACATAACCCAAACCAACAACACACAACCTTGCCAATTTGCGCTCCTCCTTAGAAATAAGTAAGAAAGAAACACTGCGTATTTTGTTAACGCAGTGTTTCTCCGAAGTCTATTTGGTCTGTTGATTCTTTTTAATTCATCAGCAGGTGAACTTGGCGGCAAAAGATATCGGGTATGCTTCGCTCACTAAGAACAACTCCCCGAAAAAGGACTGCGTTACATTTATTAGTAAGTTTATGTAATTATAGCCATATATGTTACTCTGGCGATGCAGTTGAATAACTCTGGATAGTATAGTAATAATTACCACTCAAGCAAGGCGGTCTGAAAAATTTCACCGGATATTTGTGCCCGGGATTGTTTCCTCCAGAGTAAGCTTTATAGGGAGGCGCAAAAGAATACCCACCTGTATTTAATCAGGTGGGTTGAGGGCAGCTAAGCACAAAAAAATTGACTCAGCCTTTTAAGCTGAAGAGTACAGATTTTCGCTATTTATTATGCCTTCACTATGAAGGACTTTATCTTTGTACATGTTTGCAAAAGAGAAGCCGTTTTTCCTGACAATCATATCCTGGAGAAAGGGTTGATGATGAAAATAAAAAAAGCCCCTGTATAGGGCCGATGCCGGATGACTGCCATATAATATTTATCTAATATTTCTCACACACTACAGCCGAACTCCGAAAAAAACCAGTCATCATCCCTGCATCTTAATCTATGCAGTTGTTGGCGCCTTTCTTTCGTGTCGCTCTCGAATAGACTTGAGATAAGCTGTCCGAAACCACCGGTTGTCTTGTAGTGATCAAAAACCCTGGCCAGCCTTTTCCCATTGAAATGGAGGAGAGCCATCCTCAAGCGGTTGTAGATTATCTCTTGTGCTTCCACATGGTAAGGAAATTTATTTCGAAACAGATGGTGGATGACGACTGATGGCTGAACTACTACCCGGTAACCAATAAGCCAGCTGCGCAGGCTTATCTCCAGATCCTCGCTTCCCCATCTGGTCATTCCGGCATCATAGCCTCCGATATTTTCAAAATCCTTCTTTCTGAATGCCTGACATCCTCCGGGAAGAAGTGGTACAGAGTAAAAATCAGATTCTTTCTGAGGAAGCCAGGCCATCTGCAGACTGACATCACGGAAAGTGGCGCCCAAACCCCTGGCGCTGGTGTCGCCGTTAAGGCTGGAAAATGCCGGTCCCACCATTTCAACCTGAGGATCAGTGAACGGCAAAATCAACTCAGTTATCCATCCGGGGGGAGTGTAGGAATGAGCGTCAAGGAAAATCACGATATCTCCTTTAGCATAGCGGACTCCGTAATTGCGGGCGGCAGCCACACCCAGCCCGGTTGTTCTCACGACCGAAATCAGGCTGTCATTCTTATCATCAGCGCCTATTAAATCGCAGCTGCCGTCAGTCGAACCGTCGTCGACCACAATGATTTCGTAATCCGAAGAGACGATATTTTTTAAGAGGCACTTAATTGTCTCAATTAAATATGCTCCCTCGTTATAGGTCGGGATAATAATACTGACCCGAATCTGTTCCATAACAGCAATAATACACTTTCCTCTTATCCAAACACGTTACCTGAATGATAAAAAAGCTCAGCTTGTCCAAATGACCGATTGTATTTATTTCAACTTGTTTAAGATTAAACTAGGTTTCGGTTGCGGGTACTTTACCCCCAAAGTCCCTCCAAATACGTTCATCATCTTTGCAGTTGTACGCACGGCAGACAGCAGGGCGATTTTCATAGATAGCGCAGGTGTTTTCCGGCCTCTGCAAATGAATACAATAACCGTCTTCGCCGGTAGCCAGGGAATATGGCGCCTCATATTCCCAGCGGGCAACGCCTTCATCAAGGTCCTGAGATGACATGGTAACCCTTAATGTGCAGCACCTGGCCTTGCATAAATGATACCGCTGATCACAATCAACGATTGACTGTGTTATCTGGTATTTATCCGGGGTAGGATCCAAATCCACCTGGAACCTGTCCTGGGCAAATTCCTTTCTTAATGATTCTTTAATCATTTCCCTTCTTTGAACAAATTCCCTGCTGTTGATCAAACCTTTTGAAATCATGAAAGATTATTAATTCCTTTTGATTTGAGAAGGGCTGAGTATTCCTCTTTGATGCCGGATACTTCAAATAATTCCCGTTCTATAGTTGGTCCCGCAGTTGGAGCAAACGACGGACTGATATCAATAGTCGGTTCAAAAGTAGGCGTTATTGTTGGCCTGCTTGTTGGAGTAAATGTCGGTTCTAGAGTGGGTTCGAGAGTAGGTTTTCTCGTTGGCAGAATATGCCCTTCCCGGCCTGGAACCGCAAACCAAACAAAGGGTATGGACTGAATGCCCAGGTCAGGCTCTTTTATGATAATACTGAAGTATCCAATGACGTCTTCCTCTGATATTCCCAAAGTTGGTCTGATTGTTCCGATAGTCGGCCCGGTTGCCCGTTGGGATTTTAGGAAAACTCTTATTTTTGGGCTAAACACATGTCCGGCAAAATCGAATGATGAACCATATTCGATATATTCGTCCTGTTCCAAACCGATATAAACAAAGAAATTCTCGTCTGTCATGCCTGAATTGACTATCGCAGTTCCGTAACCTTTTTCATTTGTCTCAATAACGACCCGCCCTGTTCTTGCTGCCGGAGCCGTATCTGCGCTGATTACCAGGGTGTTCCCGGATTCGTCAGCAGTCAGGGTTACGTTCTGACCCGCTTTTAAATCAACCAGACCCCCGGGATTTTGCAGGACTGCTCCCCCGTTAACCCTGATCCCGGTAAGGGAATTGTTCCATCTTCCTGCATCTGCATTGGAGACGTGCTTATTCCTGCCGGTATCGCTGCTTCCCGGATTGACTGGTTCCGGACCCGTTGAAGCGTGCTGGGTGTTGTGAGGATTGCCTGCGATTACAGAATGGGATTCTGAAATAGTGATAGCTTTATTGTTATTATTGGCATTAATGCTGATACTGTTGCCGGCAGAAAGGTCAATGTTGCCGCCGGGATTGGAAACTCCGTCTATGCTCACCAGGGCGCCAACCTGGGCAGCGGTAGTGCCATGAGGATTCTCAAAATCACTCAGGTGAAGGTCGACGCGTTTTTTCAGGATTTCAAGCAGGTGGTGCAATAAGGGATTATTATAAACAAATGTACGGTATTCGGAGGTTTTGTTCGTATCTATGGCGGCTCCATTTCCCAGAATGTTCACTGCTGCAATAAAAATTCCCGGGTTGTCATCGGCTCCGTGGCAGCAGTCTTCGGGTTCAGCATCCCCGGGTGTTTCCGCAGGCGGCGAAGCGCTGATTACGACTTCGAAAGTTTCACGAATTCTGCTGTAGCAGCAGACCTCTTCACAGGCTGAAGCGTTGGAAAGGCACGGGACGGGTTCCCTGTTATACTCCGCATATTTTAAAAAAAGGAAATAAAGGCCGTTGTCATAGGTTCCCTTAGCTGTAACCAATCCTTTTTGGGGAAAAACTATCTCGTTTCCGCAGCAGTCCAGGGCAACTCCCTCAGAAAGTTCGATCGTCAAACTGCCGTCATCATCAATCTGAGGTTGATCAGCCTCCAGTCCGTAAATTATACCCCTTCCATGAATCAGACGGTTGATCAGGTAGTTCTTTTCAATAAAGTAGCTCTGTTCGGTTTCAAAATCCCTGACCGTAAGCAACTTGCCGTAGAAATACCGGTTGCGCTCAAAGGGATGAAGCGAGCAATCATTCATTAAATAATACCTTCCTATGGTTTTGTTGGATTAGGTTAGATATGTATCCTCGGATATTCTTGAACGTCTTTCCACCTGTCCGGCTTCTTTAAAATCGGTCAGTACCATATCACGCGGCATGACGGATTTTCCGTCAAGCCTTGGGGATGGTTTGGAAAGGTAGGTATTTACTCCAATGTAGGTATATAAGTCAAGACTTATCCAGGGTTCCAGCATGATCACATTGGCGCGTGTATACGCCGGTTTCTCAGAATCTACTATTTTTTTAACCGTACTGCGTTGATCGGTTGTTTCAACCAGAAAAGGTTTTATCAGAATGCAAAATTCATACGGGTCGGTTCCGTAAAGTCTGTTAAGCAGATCTTCATAATATTTTTCAGTCGCTCCGCACCTGAGTTGAAATTGTTCGATCACAAAAGGCTTCTCACCGGTATAAATTTTTAAGATTTCCTGTATCCCTTCCCTTGTACCGCACTTTTTATAAAGCCGGGGAGCTTTTTTAATTAACCGGCGTACTTTTTCCTCTGCCCAGTTTTCATCAACTGCAACTGCCAGCCAGGAGCCAATCCAGCGCAAGAAATCTCCTGAAACAACGTCCGCATCAAAAAACTTTTCAAGCCGCCCAATTTGGTGTTCGTTCGCGGAATAAAAAGTTTTGAACAAAGACAGAAAACGCTCCAGGAAATCCCGGCTTTGTTCATTTTCCTGATAAACGGAAGGTAAATAGGTAAGATAAGATTGACGGGGAAAATCAACACGAATACTTTTTAAAAGTGGGGTCTTTGTTTCACTGCCAATCAACTCAATTCTTAACCAGAGATAACGGCCGGCAGTACTGTGGATTAAAGCATCTTCAGGGTTGACCAGGGGTTTGGACCAGTTCAAATTGTTTAGACTTCTAATTCTGCTTGCCTTTTGATCGTCCGGCAATCCTGAAGTGTTCCTGATAAAACTGTCCAGGTTTTCCAAATTCCTGTTGATCATAAATTCTTTTTCATTTGAGACAAGATGATAAATGAGAATTTGAGTATTTTCGGGGATGTCTCTATCCAACACTATTTTATGCCAGGTCATTTCCAGCGACGTATTTTGCAGGGCAGCCGTATAAACAGCTCCGGCGGGCAAAAGGATGTTCCTGTTCCTATAGATGGACAGGACTGGTTTTAAAAGGGTTATCTGTGGATAATCCCCGCTGTATATATAGATCCTGTCATTTTTATCCATAATCAGTTTGTCAGTCTGGCCTCTGAAACAGGGGACCACGCCCAGGTAAGTCCCGGAAGGATTATATTTATAGATAAAGTTGCCTTTGTCGTCTTTTTGGCCTTCACCAAGATAAATATTGCCTGTCCTGTCTACACCAAAACCTGAAGGCAGATCCGGAAATACTGTCCATTCGTCAAATTTCCGGTGTTCCTTTCCGTCAGCAAAGAATTTCAGTATCTTTTTACTGACGGCATCAAGAATATATACTGAACCGTCTTCAGCTGTTTGAACAAACAAAGATTTTTTAACCCAGGGCATCGGAACGGGGTTTGTCAATTTGAATTGGACATCAAAACCTTGAACAACTTTCCCGGTTTGATCTATTTTTACAACCGCCATCAAGGACCCGGCAGGAATGATCGTCTCTGAGCCGGTTTTTTCGTCAAGTGTGCCGCAGAAAGCAAGCGCATACAGATTGCCTTTTTGATCACAGGCCAGATCGAGGGCGAACATACCGTCAACTACCCACCTGATCTGCCAGTTTAGTTTGGCTATTGCAAAGATCTTCCTTTCCGGCGGATCGGAAATATAAATATTTCTGGAATCAGAAGAAATGCTTAAGGGTTGATTAAACAGGTTCCGGATACATTCAATCCGCTCAGCATATTTTAGATTCAGGTCATATGTCCAGACCCGGCCATGCTGATCAAGAAAATGAACCAACGGCAATTGGCTACCGCAAAATTCCTTAACCTCAAGCCCTTTCGGAAATCCTGCGCCTCCGGTATCATACCCCTTAACATATTCCCTGACTTCTTCAATCTTGATTCCCTCATCGGCGATTATAACGTGATAAGACAGGCCCTGAGCCCAGGATTTTTTGTTGTTTATAACATAAAAATCACTGTCTCTATTGTCGATCATTGCTTTACCTCGCTTTCTTCGCCCAACAGGCAGACTTGTCAGCAACGATTTCAATAACGTGTTCACCCGGGCAGATCAAGCCTTGCGGGGGTATTGAGTAATTTCCTTTTCCGTCACTTTCCGCCCCGGTCCCGGCAGATAATACAATTTCCTTCACATAATCGACACCGGGCAGGTTTACAATGACCTGGTAAATTTCAGATTGGTATATACTTCGCCCAAAAGGCCACCCTTTTTTATCCATGCCTCCCGTCAGAGGATGTAAAAACCTGTCCAGTTCTTCCTTGATTTTCAGCTCAAGATTTGTTTGGTTGTAACCGGATTTAATGATTACCTGCGCCGTTACCCCCACCTCAATATAAAGTGGAGGGATCAGACAAATCTTAGTTGTGATCAACCTGTGGCGGCAGAGATGGTTATAAACATTTTGCAGAAAAGGCGTACCGGGTATGGATTTTGTCTTCTGACTATCCGGAACGACGACTATTGTTACTACTCCGGGCTGTATTTCCCGGGGGTAATTTTCCGCTGTGCCGCAGAAAAGCGCAATAGCTTTTGCTCTGGCAACCTTCACCCCCGGAGTAGCCAGGGCTATACGTTCATAATCCTGGGAAGTGACAGCACGGTGTCCTGTTTTTAACTCTTTTCTTAACCTAATCTTTGCTGCTTCGAGAGTTTCTTTATCTTCCCCGCCGGCGGCCGGAAAACGGTTTGTTGCTTTTAAGACAGTATTGAAACCTGCGGGGCTGATTGTCTCGTTGATTGAGTACTGTTGAATATTGCCTGTTGAACCTCCTCCTGTCTTAAAGGAAACCAGGCGAATGTTTTTTATCTCACTGTTGGAAGGTATGGAAGGAATGGCGCCATTTTTCCCGTTTCCAAAGAAAATTCCCCCCTCTTCCTCATCCAGTATGTAATGTTGATCAACCGGTCCCGATGCGTCGAAATCATCAACCCTGATCCAGTCACGCCAGTTGATCCCATTTGTTTCGTTTTCTTCGGCTTCTTCACCCACCTGGAGGACTATGTCGTCCGGGATGACTAATTTATTGTCAAGCTTCAGTTTTTGGTTCGGCAGACCATTACCTGTTCCAATCAGACCCTTTTCTGCAAAACCTGGCTGGTGGGAAATCAGTCTGATATTTTTACGGCCCTTTTCCGGAACCCCACCGTCTTTAAAAGAAATTGAAATTCTGCTCTGAAGTTCGTCTTTTTCAATGGAGTATTCCGATAAGTCCTGCCAGGAACCGTTTTCTTTTAAAACCTGGATAACGTTAATGCCTTTTAAGTTTAGATAGGAGGCTTCAAACGTATATCTTTTTTGGCCTGTACCTGAGAAAGCAAATACTTCGGATAAAGTCTCCCTTTGAAGAGCCGTAACAGTATTCAGCAAAATTCTGTACAGTTTGGGAACAAGTTCGTATTCACCATTTTTTATAGTGGCGCGTAGCCAGTAATGATCTTCGTCGGAATGGTATAAGGAGCGCTTTTCCATATCCTGGGGCGCAAAGAAGTAAAACTTGCCGCTTTTGGCTAGCATTGAGGTGCCGTCTCTGAAGATCTTTAACGGAGACCAGGCCCCTGAGCTATTTTGGACTTTTTTGAGGTATTCCCAGGCTATTTCAACAGGGGGCAATAATTTACGGGGGGTTGTTGATAAAATGCTGCTGTCAAAAAGGCTGAAAGTTAAAGTAATCAGTTTATTGGACGGAAGCGGTTTCTCCGGACCAAAACCGATATACAAACTGCTGCCTTTTTTTGCTTCTTCTCCGAAAGCAAAGTAGTACAGCCCCTCTGTGCTGTTTGCTTCCGAGTTATCTGTCAAACCCCTGTCGGACACGCTGATTACTTTTTCAAGCCTGGAGGGCAGAACAGTCAATGTTTCACCTGTTTCAAAAGTGACCCCTTTGGCAGAAAGTCTGGTTCCCTTTGGAACTTTAACTTCTTTTTGAAAACTGTCCGCAAATTGAAAAGTAACTTCAGTCTTTGCCGGCTCAGCGCTTTTAGGCCTCATGCCCAGAAGCTTTAGAAATTTAAGGTAATGTTCTTTTCTTATTCTGTTCAGATAGTATTGCTGTGCTTCGGCCAGCCAGGCAAGAAGCTCGATAAGGGTAATACCGGGGTCACTGGCATTATGATCGGTCCAATCCTGCGCAAAACGGGGAATAAGTTTTTGAGCGTCTTCATATAGCTCTGTAAATGTTTTTTCATCCAGGTTTGGTGAAGGCAGCGGCATGAAAACTCCCCCTAAACTCTATATGTGTCCAATATCCCCAGGGAGGTCAGTGCTCATGTTCGCAATGCCAAAATCGCACTTAAGGCATTGTCCTCCCTTTACTGTTGGATTTTCATCTTACTGATGGCGCTGCATTAGCAGCATTGTAGTTTATCCTGAAAAAGTTGTTTTTACAGTTATATTGTGCTTGCCGCTAAAAACCAGATTCACAGGAGAAAAAGGCAAATTCAGAGGATGAGTTGAGTCTACCTTCGTTTCTTTTTCGTTTTCATCCCGGATAATTAAAGAAAGCGACTCAACGTGGTCCACCCCTTGGATGCCTTCCAGCAGGGTAAAAAAATCTGAAAGGTTAGGGTATCTTCCAAGGTCCCAGCCATTTCCGTCCTTTCCGCCTGTAAGCGGGTGGAGGAAGGCTGTAAGACTATCTAAGGATTCTTTTTCAATCAGCGGAAGGTCATCCATGGAGCCGGCTATAAGGGCAGCTGCAACAGAGATCTCCTGGAAGGCGGGTCCCCTGATATGTATGTTTCCCGGCATTGCAATAACATTGGCTGTTCTGTCTTTTAAATATCTTTCTGCCTGCTTTCTAAGTTTTAATGATGGTATGGGTTTGGCTTGATTACTTTCCGGCACAATTATAACAGTTGCCCATCCCGGTTTTGTTTGATTCTGATCATTAATGTTAGGCAGGCATTTTACTCTTGCTATGTTGCGGGACGATTCCAAAGCCAGCCATTCAAAATCTTCGGCGGTTACAGCGCGATCCTGATGTTTAAAGATCCTGGGGCCGCGCTCTAACGCCTGCTCAACAGTTTCCAAGTCCGATCCTCCATCGGCTGTTTCAGGGTTATATACACTGTCAACAAAAGCAATGGAGGTCTTTAAACTTGTTATCTCATACTGTCCCACATTGCCAACTGCTCCGCCCCCGGCTTTATAATCGGCTTTAATATTGTCACTTCCTGATGGGGGTACTGCTCCTTTGATTCCATCACCGAAATTAATCTTTCCGGATGCCCTGTCAATCAGATAGTGCCGGTCCGACGCTGAAGACTCCAGAAAGTCACTTACGGGGTCCCATCTTACCCAGAATCTTGTAACAGTTCCTCCGTCTGCTGTCTCTTTAACTGTATCCCGGCCACTTTCAGCAATGTCTTCCATCTCTGCTGCAGACAGAGATTTCAATTCATTCACCCAAATTATCTCCGAAACAACAGGTGATTTGGACATGCTGAACGATTGACCCGCTTCACTGTCGCCGGACCCGAGTATTTCTCCTTCAACGGTTTCAGCCTGGGTTGCCCAGGAAGCATTCAGGTAAATTCCATTAATTACGGGTGATAATGTCTTATCCTTAAAAATGTCCCGGATGTCAACAGCCCTGATCCAGTATAAATTTTGGCCGAAACGAGTTGTTTTCGTAAAATCGGAAAGGCCTGCGAATTCGAGTATGCCGCTCTCTGTTAAACTGTCCGTTCCGTCCAGGGCATCGAGCTTTGCCCAGGCGCCGTCGCCTTTCTGCTCACTGTGGTACTCCCACTGGACAGCCGGCCTGTTTTCATTGGTATATTCCACTTCCCTCAAGGAAAAGAAGATTTTTATCGGCCCCTTCAAAGGGGGAGTGTCGAACCCAAGATAAATTGAGCAGTGCTGATCGTCTAAATATTGAAAGGGTTTCAGCGGTTTGGCGGTTTTGAGTAAAGTTTCTGTTATATTTTCATTAAGAAGATTATTTCTGATAATGCATTGATCAGGGTATAGAGAAAGGGCGGCATACTTTATTCTAATACCGGACACTTTTGGCGGGCTAATCTGGCTTGTGTCGGATTGCCATGTTTTACCGTCTGAAGATATAAAGCGTTCTCTTCCGTAGTCTCCACTGACAATCTTGATCCGGATCCAAAGATTTTCCTGCCCGTTAACCGTTGTTGCAGCTAAATCTTCCGTGCAGTCAAATATTACAGTTCCATTCTCCCTTAGTTTATTTGTCTTGTCAGTAATTCCGGCCAGAGCCTGCCACCCTGTTCCATTCCAATACTCCCAGGAAAGCATTAATATTTCATCCGTTTGGGAGACACTCGTTTCATTTATTGGTTCAAAAATACCTGTCTTATCATGAAACTCTTTTTGAGCCGCTTCAAGTATATTCATGGCTCTTCTGAGACTGATCGATATTTCTTCCTTATCTTTGGTAGTTAAGGTTAATATTTGCGCCAGTTCCCGGGGTGTTTTTTTAAGGAGCTTACGAATAGTGTCAATTGGGTCAGGAGTCCCGTCCTCAAGCCGGTGGTTGATCAGTTGTTCGGCAAAGTCGGGCCCGATACCCTGTATAAGGCTTACCGGCAGTCTGTCTGATGTGCCTGCGGTATCTATTTCCAAAGTAATCCTGGCGCCTTTCTTGGACAGTGCGTCAGGGCTGGACAGGTAAAAAATATCAAAAGTTTTGGGTTGTTTTCCAAATGGGTAGAGCAGCGTACTTTGACCCGGCAATTCCAGGGGTACGTCGTTATAAAAGACCATTTCCGGTTCAACGTAGGGGAGGTTTTTAACAGATATTTCAACGCCGCGTATGTTATTATCAAGATATTCTTCGATCTCTTTTGCAAGTTGCGAAGCGACGTTATTAAAGTCAAGAACGGTCTTCCCCTGGTCAAGGATAATCTTTTCCAGGCCGGGATATGGTATTTTATTTTTGGGCAGCTCGTCTGCTTCTCTGAAAAACAATAAATAATTGTTATCCAGAGCCTTTTGAAATAAAGGACTGATATGCGGCGGAAAATTGCCGGTAAAACCGGCCCAGGGTTGTTTTAGATCTAAGAACTCCATGATTTCCTTGTTTCCGGCTTCCTTAAGATTTAACAGACAGCGCAGCCAACAGGATGAATAACCGCTGATTTCATATTCTCTCAGTTCGTCGGAGTTATTCTTTGCAAGAATAACCTGGCCGGCCGGACTGTCATTTGCATTCAGCGTATACCAGCCTTCGTCTCCGGAACGTACTCCATAGTACTGCCATAAAAAAACTTTACTATCGTTTAAGTTTAGATGCCGGTTTGAAAATCGAAGTTCGATCTTCGCCTGGCCTTTTATCTTTGACAGTATATCGCCGCCAATATAAATTGCTCTTTCCTCAAAATTGAAGTAAGCTTTTTCAACTTCGCCCACGGTTAGCGAAAGCGGGTTGACAGTGATTTTGAATGTTTCAAGATCAGCTTTTTGCTGCTGCATATCGGGAGAAATGCTTCTGCACCTGATCCAGCGGCTTTTGATTCCGTCAATTTCAAGTTCTTTGAGTTTTCCAGTTTATTTTTTCCTCGTATAATAGTTTTAGTAAGGTTTTTAGAGATAAATTTCCAGTTATAAACCTTACTAATTACCATAAATTCACTGGAAATATTGTTCCTTGATAATTTTATATCTGCGTTAGTAAAAGTTATTT
>JBAZGB010000030.1:0-31490 GCA_041653135.1 Eubacteriales bacterium
GCTATAGAAATTATTCATAAAGAAAGCTTACGTATGAGAAACTTGGTAGAAAATATAATAGACATTTCTATCCTTGAACAGCCGCATAAGAATTATTTTCTCCCTCATGATCTTTACTATATTATGGAAGACTGTCGAAGGACTGTCGGCGGTTATGCCATGGAAAAGAAAATAGAAATATTATCTTTGGTGCAGCAGGGTACTTGGGTCAGCGGTGACTGGGATCAATTGTGCAGTCTTTTGATTAACCTCTTGTCCAATGGAATTCGTCATGCTAAAAGCTTTGTTAAAGTTAAGTCTCAGACTATTGATACTAAAAATAAGGTTCTAATAACAGTACATGATGACGGTGCTGGTTTTAATACGGAAGATCTAAATTATGCTTTTGAATATTTTTATACTGGCGTAAACGGGGGTTCCGGTCTTGGTCTTCCAATAGTAAAGAAAATCGTCACTGAGCATAATGGACAGGTCAAAATTTATAACTCCAGCCATGGCGGCGCAATAGTGGAAGTCGTTTTATGGGCGGCAAAGGGTGTGAGTTAACTGCGGCCAAGTTTTTTTAAAAACTGTCCAAAGGTTCTCTTTGCTCCTAAATCCAAGTATCCTTTTTCGAAACTGTCAGGCACAGGAATAAAACCCAAAACTTCCTGTCCATCCCGAACAGCAGCCGTTCCTCTCTTATATACCTGAACCTGGCCATGCAAAAATTCTACCTCGCAATAACGTTCTTCCGTTAAGAACATGCCCGGCGGCGTTTCGCTGGAAACTTCCCGGCCGTTTATCGATAAAATTACATCCCCGGAACGGACACCCGCTCTCCAAACAGGCGTATTAACCAAAACATCCAGCACCCGTAAACCCTGACCAGTTGGAACGTAAAGCGGCTTACCCTTTAACTCCAGTTCTTTCCCAAGAAAAATAACCAGCTCATGCCCTAACGGAGAAAACAAAGCAGCAATAAAGGCAGCCGTACGCATATCCTGAGACAGATAACTTAAAAACAACAATATAATACTGTAAATTCCCAGGTAAAGGGCTGATAATCTGCTTTTCTGGTTTGGGTTATGGGAAATGGCTAAATCTCCATATCCCAGGCAGGCTACAACAGGAATAAGTCCGTAAGCTAAATATCCCGGTCCTCCCGAAAAAGAGGTTTTCAGCAAGGGCCACCAGCCGGGCATGCTGCCAAAGCTGATCGGGCTGCCTGCAATAGATAATACTGCTATAGGAATCGGCCATATTTTCTGAAGATTAAACCCACCAACCAGACGCCCGCCCGGAGTCTTGAAATAGGCCGGGACAGCCCCCAGATGGCCGCTTACCAGGATAAGCACACTTTCAACCATGTGTAATACGGCGATAAGGGCTAAAATCTGGGCTATGTTCAGGGAAGGAAAACCAAAAATAAGGTTAGCCAGGGAAAGTATTCCGCCTGCATAAGCAAAACATACGAAACGGGGGTTAATCAACATTAACAGGACGACAACCGGCCACAGGTAAAGAAGGCTGGAACCGTTAAGGCTCAACCCGACCGTGACAATCAGCATACTGCCGGCCAGTCCGCCTATGATCCCATATGCCACTGCGGTAAGAATATCCGGCCAAACCCTTTTCGTGACAACGCCAAACAAGCTGTCCCTTTCTGCAGCCATATGCCTGTACTGCAAGGCTATCAGGCCGACGACGAGCCAAAAAACCCAATCAGTAAGAACACTGGCTATAGAAGCCATTATCTGCCACAGATTATTTATTAAAAACAACTTGCCACTGCCTTTGTTTTTTTCTTTAAGATCAGGCCGCCTCTTTTAACATCTTTTCCAGAACCTCGACTGCTTTTTGAAGCTGCGTGTCTTTTTCAACAAACTTTGAACTATGTTCAATATATAAGTCGGGAACGATACCTTTTTTATTAATATCATGTTTGGAAGGTGTCAGGTAACGGGCTGTAGTCAACTTTACACCAGCGCCGTCGCCAAGTGTAAAAATCTCCTGGACAATACCCTTCCCAAATGTCTTTTCTCCGACCAGGGTCCCTGCTTTCCTGTCTTTTATTGCTCCGGCCAGAATCTCTGCCGCGCTTGCGCTCATCTTGTTGACAAGCACGACCAGAGGCATTTTAAGGTTGGCCTTCCACAGAATATGTCTCATCTTTTCCAAAACGGTAGTCAATATAAACAACCGGTCCCTTCGGGACAAAGTACTCCGCCACTTTCACCGTTGACCTAAGTTCGCCGCCTGGATTATCCCTGAGATCCAGAATCACACCGTTCATATCCTGTTTCTTCAGCTGCTCCAGGACATTTTTTACTTCCTGGGGCGTACCTTCGGTAAACTGAGCTATTGAGATATATCCGATTTTTGTTTGAGGCAGCAGATAACCTTCGGCGGTAGGCACGTTAATTTTCTCTCTTGTTATTTCAAATACTCTTTCATCAAAAACGCCCGCCCTTTTAACAGTAAGTTTAACCTTCGTATTAACCGGTCCTTTAATCAGGCCTACGGCTGTTTCCAGGTCTATATTTCTTGTATCGCGGGCGCCAATTTTTAAAATGATATCCCCTTCAATAATGCCTGCTTTTCTGGCCGGCGTCCCCGTATATGAACGCACTACTGCAAGATAGCCGTCTTTGAGACCGACAAGAATACCCAGACCGTCTATTGTCCCTTTTATTTGCTCCTGAAGGATCCTTGAAAGCATGTCCGGATCAAGGTAAACCGAATAGGGATCATCCAAAGAATCAACAAGGCCGCGTATGGCTCCATCAACAAGAGTCGTTGTTTTCACAGGTTCAAGATAACGGGAGCCGACGAGTGAAATTACCTTAAACAGGTTTCCCATGTGGTTATAATTCGTAATGACAGCAGCAGCGGCGCCGGCTGCAAAGAGCAGGATTAAAAAAGAAAAAATAACCAACCCCCGCGTAAACCAGCTGTCATTATCGTCCCTCTGAGATAAACGGCCCATAACCATCCTCCCGCAAAACAAATTCCAAAACATGTTATTATAATATACCTGCGGACAGGATTTAAAAACCTAAAAAAACAAAATTGCAGGAGATGTTCTCCTGCCGTAAACAGATGTTTATTTAATTTATGCTCTTATACATAAGATAAAGGATTAACCGGCTTTCCTTTGACCATAATTATAAAATGCAAATGGGGCCCCGTTGACATTCCCGTGCTTCCTACTTTTGCTATGGCCTGCCCTTTTTTAACATTCTGGCCTGTGGAGACCAACTGGGAGGACAGGTGGGCATACATTGAAGTAACGCCATTGCCGTGGTCCAGCATAACAATATTTCCGTACCCGCTCATATAACCAACGTTGATCACTGTCCCGTCCTGAGGGGCCACAACTTTTACTCCTTTGGGCGCAGGAATATCTATTCCGTCATGAAAACGCACAACATGTAAAATTGGGTGCATACGGTTGCCGAAACCTGAAGAAACGTTTGTGTATCCGGGAACCGGCCAGGTAAATCCTCCGCTGCCCTTTGCCTCTCCGCCCTTTGAATTTTGCAGGGCGATCTTTTCGATAATTTCCCTTTCCTGGGCTTCCAGGCGGTCGATCTCATCCTCGTGGCGGCTTAATTCCGACCTTGCTGAAGCAACTAACTGTTTTTGAGCAAGCTGATCATTCTTTAACTCGTTTCGTGCGGCAACCTGTCTTTGTAAAAGGCCGGCTACCCGCAAGCGCTTATCCTCCAAAGCCGACTTCCTGTTTTGTACTTCCTCTTTTTGATTCTGCACACTGCTTACTATTTCCGCATCATGCCCGACAATTGTTTTTAGCAGTTCATACCGGACAATAAAATCCCCAAAACTTTTTGAATCCAACAGCACTTCCAGATAGCTGATCCGGCCAAAAAGATAAATATTATACAGCCTGCTGCCCAGCTGGGATTTGCTCCTGACAAGGCTTTCTTCGGCTTTCTTTAAATCTTTTTCGGCTTTTGTCAAATCGTTTGTGGCAACAGATAAAGAGGTGTTCAAGTCTGAGATTTGTTCTTCTTTATTATTAATTGTCTTATTTATTGAAGAAAGACGGTTTACATAATTATTAACTACTTTCTTTCCCTTTTTTACCTCCTGTTTTTTGACAAAGAGCTTGTTTCTTGTTTCTTTAAGCATTTCTTCAAGGCTTTTTCCTTCTGCATGGTTCACAAATGAACCTGCGAAAAAAAGCAGTGCGACAATCAAAACTATTTTTTTAATAAGTTTTCCAGACAACATATTACTCTCCTACAAAGCTTTTTTGCATAAAACTGCTGCGCTATACTTTTAAGAACCTGTGCACGGAAATCGAACTGCCTACTGCGCCGATAAGCAGTCCTAAAACAAACAAACCCAAATAAACAGGCGCCAGTTTATCTATTTGTCCTACAACAGGAAGAAAGGGCATCGCAACGGCTATCTTACCGATAATAATTGTATACACCAAATATACGATTATTGAGGCCAGCAGGGCGCCGAAAAACCCTAAGACCACTCCTTCCAGCAAAAATGGGAAACATACGAACCAGTTGGTGGCGCCAAGGAATTTCATGATTCCAATTTCTTTTCTCCGGGAAAAAACGGATACGCGAATTGTTGTGGAAATAAGAAATACAGCCGCCAAGCCGAGAACGACGATACTTGTCAGACTCGTTGTCTTTATCCAGTGTGTTACGACAAGCAATCTTTTCACTACCTCCTGGCCGTAGATAACATTTTTAACACCATCAAATTTATACATGTCCGCAGCTACCTGAGGCACTAATTCGACACTTTTGGTTTTTACTCTGAATGAATCGGGGAGCGGGTTTTCATCTAAATTTTCCGTAAGGTTTTTTTTGTTGCCCAAACTGATCAGCATATTTTCCAAAGCCTGATCCTTGGAAACGAATTCTACTTCGGACACCCCTGAGATGAATTTTAGCTGCTCATTTAAATGTTTAATCTCACTTTGGTTCAGGTTGTTTTCCAGGAAGACATTTATTTCAAGCATAGACTCAAGGGTGTTTATAAATGCGCTGGTATTTATAGCAACCAGCAGAAAACAGCCAAGGATAAACAAAGACACCGTCACTACTCCCACCGAGGCAAGTGACAGCCAGTTATTGCGGATAAGAGAATCAATAGCTTCTTTAAAATAATAACCTGCAGTGCTACGCCCCATGACCATAAACCCCGCTTTCCTCATCCCTGACTAACTTGCCGTCGGACAAGGCAACAACTCTTTTTTTCATTGAATCTACTATATCCCAGGCATGTGTGGCCATAATTATGGTAGTTCCGCGGCCATTTATTTCTTGAAACAGCTTCATCAACTCACGGGAGGTACCGGGATCCAGATTGCCGGTGGGTTCATCAGCGATTAATAGTAAAGGGTTATTTACAATTGCACGGGCTATGCATGCTCTCTGCTGCTCTCCTCCAGAAAGCTGCTCGGGATACATTTTATCTTTTCTGTCCAAACCAACTACTTTCAGAGCTTCCGGCACCAGTTTTTTTATCCAGTTATTTGTAGTGCCTGTAACCTGTAATGCAAAAGCAACATTGTCATAGATGGTTCTTTGGGGAAGAAGGCGGAAATCCTGAAAAACCATACCTATCTTTCTGCGGTGGAAAGGAATATCCCCCGGACGCATGCGGACAACATTTTTTCCGTTGAAGACGATCTGCCCCCGGGTTGGCAAATCTTCATGAAAGAGAAGCCTGGTCAGGGTAGTCTTACCAGCTCCGCTTGGGCCGACAAGAAAAATAAATTCACCTTTTTTTATGTGGAGGGTTAGATTGTTTAAAGCTACCAAACCGTTCTTATATATCTTGGTAACGTTATAAAAACGAACCATTATGCACACCCCGTATATTGATGATGTTAAAAACTATCTGTATTCAAACAATACATTTTAACTTACATTTAAGTATTCGACATTAAATACGGAAATCCTCTTCTAAAAAACCCATATTATTGCAGTTTAGCGGGGAGGAACTTGCCCTCGGCAGTAACGGCCTGCTTTCCGTCAGGTAAGGTTATCGCTGCCGAAAGTTTGTACAGCCTACTGCTGCTGTCCGTTTCCCATGCTTCTACGAGAAGCTTTTCGCCTATGGGAACCGGAAGGCTGAATCTGATCTTCATTTCCGCAGTCACGGCAATTTTATTTTGACGCCAGAGCAGTTGACCCATGGCCTCGTCCAAAAGTGTGGAAATTAAGCCGCCGTGCATCAAACCGTTCCACCCCTGGTGATTTTCACCCGCCGTAAAAAAAGCCCGGCAAACATTATCCTGTATTTCGAATTCCAGGTGAAAGCCAATCGGATTGAAAGGACTGCAGGCGAAGCATAAATTATTCCTTTGGTCCTCCATTTCTTCACCTCTATAAAATTAACAGCCGGGTTGCCCCGGCTGTTAATTTGCTTTGTTTATCTGCTTTGTCTAACGGGATATGTTGTAAATCAAAGGTACGATCAGCAAAGCAACGATGTTGACAACCTTAATCATCGGGTTGATCGCCGGGCCTGCCGTATCCTTCAAGGGGTCGCCCACTGTGTCGCCGGTTACCGCCGCAGCGTGAGCCATAGACCCTTTGCCGCCGTACAAACCATCTTCAATGGCTTTCTTGGCGTTGTCCCAGGCGCCGCCTCCTGAGGTTTGCAGCAGAGCCAGGAACAATCCGGTGATGATTGTACCCAGGAGCATTCCGCCAAGAGCTTCTCTGCCAAGACCAAATCCTATTATGACCGGCGCCAGGATAGGTATAAGAGCCGGCACGATCATTTCTTTTAAAGCTCTGGCAGTAACGATATCAACGCATTTTCCGTATTCGGGACGCGCCTTTCCTTCCATCAATCCCTTTATTTCGCGGAACTGACGGCGCACTTCAACAACAACCTCGCCTGCAGCCCGGCCGACAGCGCCGATTGCAAAGGCGGAGAACAGGAAAGGCAGGGCGCCGCCGATTAAAAGACCTGCAAGAACCATCGGGTTATTGATTGAGAAAATGACTTCATGTCCTAAATTAGCTGCCAACTGGTGTGTGTAATCGGCGAAGAGAACGATTGCCGCCAAGCCTGCGGAACCAATTGCGTAACCTTTGGTTACAGCCTTGGTGGTGTTGCCTACTGCGTCCAGAGGATCGGTAATTGCGCGTATTTCCGGGGGCAGCTCGGCCATCTCGGCAATGCCGCCGGCGTTATCAGTGATCGGACCGTAGGAATCAATGGCCACTACAATACCGGTCATGGAAAGCATGGCCATTGAAGCGATGGCGATACCGTATAATCCGCCGCCTTCTCCGGCGCCTAATCCGGCTCCGATGGTGTATGACACTAAAATACCGATTACAATTACGAAAGCGGGTAATACACTTGCCTCCATAGCAACGGAAAGTCCGGTAATAATGTTGGTGCCGTGCCCTGATTGTGAGGCTTCGGCAATTGACTTAACCGGACGGAAGTTTTTGGAAGTATAGTAGTCTGTAATATAAACTATCAGCATGGTGATTACTATCCCTACCAGAGCAGGCCAGAAATAGCCAGGATCGGGAGCGAACTTTGGAACAACAAACCAGAAACCAACCAGCGCAAGAATAGCTGACGCCCAGAGTCCCTTGTAAAGAGCTCCCATTACATTCTGGTTGCCGCCCATACGGACGAAAAAGCTCCCGATAATCGAGGCGATGATGGCTACCGCGCCAAGGATAATCGGGAAAGCCACCGCGATCGGGTTATCGGGGAACACAAGGTGACCCAGCAGCATTGCGCCTATTGCAGTCACAGCATAGGTTTCAAATAAGTCTGCGGCCATACCGGCGCAGTCGCCGACGTTGTCTCCCACGTTGTCAGCGATAACAGCGGGGTTCCGGGGATCATCCTCGGGAATGCCCGCTTCAACTTTACCGACTAAGTCAGCGCCCACGTCTGCGCTCTTGGTATAGATACCGCCGCCAAGACGGGCGAACACGCTGATCAAACTGCCTCCAAAACCCATTCCAACTAAAGAAACCGGATCGTTAAACATAAGGAACAATCCGGAAATACCCAGTAACGCAAGGCTCACGCAGATCATGCCGGTTACCGAACCGCCCCTGAAAGCGACAACCAGCGCATAGCCTATGCCAGTTTTGGCGGCTTCCGCGACGCGAGTGTTGGCGCGGGTGCTGACGACCATACCGACGTAACCGCACAAACCTGAAAAGATAGCTCCTACAATAAAACCAACTGCTGTTTGCATACCCAAACCAACCCATAACAAAACAGCCACAATTACACCGACTATGGCGATAGTCCTGTACTGACGGCTTAAATAAGCCATCGCGCCTTCTTGAATGGCGCCGGAGATTTCCTGCATCCGCTGGGAACCTGCCGGTCTGCCGAGTACCCACGAAATAAGAAAGATTGCAAATAAAATACCAATTATAGAGGCAATAATACCCATCCATGAAATAGATGCTAAACTAACCAATGCATTTCACCTGGTTTTTAAAAACCTGATTCTTTAGATCAGGCGCCCCTGACCAGGCTTTTCAAGCTCCTTTCTGCATCTGATTTGTCCCTTATCCCTGTTAGCAAAAGGATACAATGGGATGGAACTGATTAATAAATAAAGAGGCTGTTGAAAAAATTTCTCTCCCCACTTATTGCCAGAATCCCAGCAAAAGAGAGGTGACCCCGAATAAAACGGCCACAACTGTCGTAACCTTGCCCAGTAACTCGTCCAATCCCTTTTTTTTACCAAAAAGGGCTTCCGCACCACCGGTAATGGCCCCGGAAAGTCCAGCGCTCCTCCCCGACTGCAGTAACACCGCAGCAATTAATATCAGGGCAACAAGTATATGAACAACAGTTACCAGGCCTTTTACCATACCTCCACCCCCTCTCCCGAGATATTTTTTATTTAAAATATATAACATTTTTTATTATAACATGTCTTATAAAAATGACAATTAATCAAAGAAAACGTAAAAACATCATTCATTCCTGGCCAGACCAAGCTTTCCTGCATCACCCCAAAGCCGTTCAAGATTATAGAACTTCCTGTCTTCCTCCAGAAAAACATGGACGATCAGGCTTCCATAATCCATCAAAATCCACTTTGCCTGACGCCAACCCTCCAGGCGGGGGACGAGTCCTGCTTCTTTTTCGATTTCTTCAATAATTCCCTCAGCAATACTTTTGACGTGAATTGTCGATCTTCCGGTACAGATAAGAAAATTATCCGCCATAATAGACGACGTGCTTATATCCAGAACGACAATATCATAAGCTTTCTTAGACCTAGCAGCGCGTACGGCAGTTTCTGCCAACACACCCGGATCTAACGTCAAAAATACTCCCCCTTATCGAAAAAATCCCTTTATAATTATTTATTATTAATTATTATTATTCGCCCTAATGATCAAAGTTCCTGCTGTCCTTTTAACCGCCTTCCCATTTTTTTGCTACTTTTCACGTACTTTCGCCTGATTTACAATTAATACACGGCCTTCCATTTCCTTGCCGTTCATTGCTTCAATAATCATATCGGCATCTTCTTCCTTAACTTCCACGAAACCAAAACCGCGTGATCTCCCTGTCTGACTGTCCCGGATTATCCGGCTGCTGATTACTGCGCCATGCCTGGAAAAAACCTCTTCCAAATCTTCAGATCTCGTTACCCATGGAAGATTACCCACATATAATGTGCGCTCCACTCCTTTAAAAACACCCCATTCCTTCTGAATTAATAAGTTTGTCGTTATATTATTTCCAGAAGGAATTAACTCAATTCAACAGGATATTAATCCTTGTAAAGGCTGTGCTCCATAATGTATTTTTCCACGTTCTCAGGCAGCAGGTATTTAATTGGCTTTCCGTCCAGGATGCGCTGCCTTATATCCGTAGATGAAATAGCCAGAGCCGGTACTTCCATGATAATTATTTTTTTAAGTTCATCATCAGAAAGGCCGGGCAGAACTTCTTTCAGGCTGACCAGCTTGTACCCCGGACGTGTGGCTGCAATAATGAAACACATGGAAAGAAGTTCCAAGACATTCTTCCAGCTTAAAATTTCCAGAACTGCATCTGCCCCGGTTATAAAATAAATATCCGCATCCCGGCACAGGCCGGAAATTTCTCTCACTGTGTCTATGGTGTAGGACTTACCTTCTCTTTCTATTTCTATCGCCGAAACAGTAAAAAAGGGGTTGCTGCTTACAGCCAGGCAGGTCATCACCAAACGGTGGTTGGCGCCGGAGATTTGCTTGGGGATTTTATGCGGCGGGCTGCCGGCGGGCACAAAGATAACCTTGTCCAGATTAAAATGACAGCGGGCTCCTTCTGCGGCTACCAAATGACCGTAATGAACGGGGTCGAAAGCGCCTCCCATAATCCCAATTCTTTTCAATACCGGTCGCCTCTTTTTACACTCTTTATACATTCATGACCAGATTATTGCGGTGGATTACTTCATCATACGCCTTGCGGCCTGACGTCCTTGCCCTTTCCCAGGTCTTCGTGCCTTTTATCATTTCTATATCTTCAGAAGAATAATTTACAATTCCCCTGGCAATTTCGCGCCCTCCCGGTTCTATAACACTTACCGTATTCCCAATTTTAAAGCTGCCTTCAACACGTTGGATACCTGACGGCAGCAGGCTCTTTCCCTTGTGCAGCAAGGCTGCCGCAGCGCCATCGTCAATAAAGATCCTCCCCTGAACGGTCGAATTGTAAGCTATCCATCTTCTCCTGTGGGCGAGCCGTGACAAAGGCCAAAAAATCGTTCCCAGTGTCTCACCCGCCAGCACACGGCGGATTACTTCCTTTTCCCCCGCTGCGGCAAGCACCATTGCTATTCCGGAATGCATGGTAATCCTGGCAGCCTGAAGCTTCGTAATCATTCCCCCGGTTCCAAGGGCAGACTTGGAACCTGTGGCTATTTTTTCTATCTCCTCTGTTATCTCTTTAACCTCGGTAATCAACTTTGAGGATGAAAAGCGCGGGTCTCCTGTATACAGACCATCAATGTCAGACAATAAAATCAACAACCCCGCGTCAACCAATACACTGACCAGAGCGGCTAAATTATCATTGTCTCCCAGCCTTATTTCATCCACCGCAACTGTGTCATTTTCGTTAATCACCGGCACTGCACCCATACGCAGCAAAGCAGACATTGTATTGCGCGCATTTAGAAACCGTTTGCGGTCAGAAAAATCTTCACGGGTTAAAAGGATCTGCCCGACAGCAGTATCATATTGCGCAAATACTTTTTCATAAATTTTTATCAACATCCCCTGACCGACTGACGCACAGGCCTGTTTTTCCGGGATACTCTTTGGACGGCGCTCAAAGCCGAGCCTCTGTATGCCCAAACCTATTGCCCCGGAACTGACCAGAAGGACTTCAACGCCTTCGCGCTGCACGCCGGCAATCTGATCAGCCAGGCTTTCAATTTGAGAAATATTTAAATCGCCCTCTTTGCCAATCAGGGAACTTGAACCTATTTTAACTACAATCCTTTTAAACGAAGGCAAATTCCTTGTTTCCAAAAAAGGGTCACCTCTATTTAAAATGCTTTTTAAAAGTATAGCATAACTAACCTTTCTTTTTTTAACATCGCTCTTTAAAAAGTCATGGATAAAAGATAAATTGGTATTTTCCAACCTGGACTGTATCGCCTGCTTTTATACCGGCATCCTTTAACGCTTTTTCCAGCCCCATCAGGTCAAAGATCTTCTGCAGGCGTTTTACTGACTGGGGATTATCCAAATAAGTCATGGCAACAATTTTTTCAATCCTTTCCCCTTCCACATAGTAAATCCCTTCCCTGTGAGCCACTTTAAAAGGCTCTTCTTCTTTATATATTGTAACTTTAGAGAATTCAGGGCTGGTTTGCGGAACGGGAATTTGAAGAAGCATCTCACCTATACAAAGGACAAGGGTTTTTAACCCCTCGCCTGTCAGGGCTGAAACCGGAATAATTTTATACTCCCCGGAAAGACGATCCTGCAGGCGCGAAAGGTTTTCCGCAGCATCGGGCAGGTCGATTTTATTGGCGGCAATCAACTGGGGCCGCTGGGCAAGGGTAGGATTATATAAAGAAAGCTCCCTGTTAATGACCGAGAAGTCATCAAGCGGGTCCCTCCCCTGCATTCCGCTGATATCCAGGACATGAACAAGCAGCCTGGTTCGCTCAAGATGCCGTAAAAACTGGTGGCCAAGGCCCGCTCCTGTATGCGCGCCTTCAATCAAACCAGGAATGTCGGCAACCACGAAGCTGAAAGATTCATCAACTTTTACAACTCCAAGATTGGGAACAACAGTCGTAAACGGGTAGTCAGCGATCTTGGGACGGGCTGCAGAAATACGGGAAATCAATGTCGATTTGCCGGCGTTGGGAACTCCGATCAGGCCCACATCCGCCAGAAGCTTCAGTTCAAGTTCCAGCCAGAATTCCTCCCCGGGTTCCCCTTTTTCAGCTATTGTCGGGGCTTTATTATGGGGGCCTGCAAAACGCGCGTTTCCCCTGCCGCCGCGCCCCCCGTGAGCCACGATGAATTCCTGGCCTTCTGTGACGAGATCGGCAATTATTTGCCCCGTGCCTTCGTTTCGCACAACAGTACCTGCGGGAATACGCAGGCAGAGATCTTTTCCTGCGCGGCCGTGCATATCTTTGCCCATTCCATGCTGACCCCGCTCCGATTTGTAATGCCTTTTGTAACGGAAGTCGATTAAAGTAGACATCCCGCCGTCAACACGGAAAATAACATTGCCGCCCCGTCCGCCGTCACCTCCCGACGGCCCGCCGTCAGGAACATACTTTTCCCTGCGAAAAGCGACGCACCCGTTGCCGCCGTCGCCCGCCTTAACAAAGATTTTAACTTTATCGTAAAACAAAATAATTCACCACCACAAATGACCTTTAGCTAAGCTTCCTTTTGGGGCAGGCAAAACAATACTTCGCACAGACCTTCTGTTTCTATAAGAACAACACTGCCCCCCCAGGCGCTCATGCTCCGATTGACGGCTTCAACAATTTCATTCAGTCCTTCACGAAACGCCGAGACAGGAAAACCAAGCCGGCAGATAAACTTTCCCGGTTCTTCCATAAAACGGATTCTCAAATAACGATCCCTGATCCCAGGCAAAAAGCCTGGCAGTACTTTGCAAATTATTTCACGCAGACCGGAGCTGATATCTTTACCCGGCGCCAGGCATGATTCCGGATTTCCCTCTGCTCGCAGGTCGATCTCAACACCGTATTTTGCAGCCATGTTCCTGGCCTCTAATAATGCTGCCGCAACCTCAGGCGGTTTAAGATGAAGAATCTCTCCAAAACGGTTAATCTGCATTAATGCTTCATCAATATATTGTTTGGCTTGCTCAGTTCTATTTAACTGCAAATAACCGGAAACAACCTGAATATGATTTAAAAAATCGTGCCTTAACATACGTATTATTTCCAGGAACATGTCCGTATCCATTACAAGACCCTCCATATATAACTTAAAACCACTCTGAATATAACTTAAAACCACTCTGAGAATAAGTTTTCATAATTCGTTGTTCCGCTTTACGCGGCATGGGGAGCTATCATGAAAATCAGCTTGCATCAGGAAGGTCAACTGCCTATGTGATCATGTTGCGGTATTATAAAAAAGGCCGGCTTTTGTACCGGCCTTTCTTTCTCATATTGGTTGATTAAAACCTATCCTACAGGAATAGGTTCCACACTTACCTGTTTTTTGTCACGGCCCCTGCGCTGGAAGGAAACAAAGCCGTCTATAAGAGCAAACAATGTATCGTCCCTGCCCTTGCCAACATTATTTCCGGGATGAATCCTGGTTCCTCTCTGACGCACAAGGATGCTGCCGGCAGAAACAATTTGCCCGCCATAACGTTTCACACCCAGCATTTTGGGCTGTGAATCACGCCCGTTGCGTGAACTTCCTACTCCCTTTTTATGAGCCATTGGCTATTCACCTCCTGATTACTAAACAATCTCTTCGATCTTTTCTACAAATACCTGCGTAAAGGCTCGCCTGCTGCCTTTTTTGCGACGGTAATTTTTCTTTGCCTTATATTTAAATACGATTACTTTGCGGCCTCGCCCGTGGCGCAAGGCTTTCAAAGTAACTTTTACACCCGTTACAAAAGGCGTTCCTATTTTTATATTTTCTCCGTCCGAAACGGCCAGCACCTTGTCAATGGTAATTTCCTGGCCAGCTTCAACGGGAAGTTTGTCTACCAGAAGCGTTTCCTTTTCCCGCACCCGGTACTGCCTGCCACCAGATTCAATAACTGCGTACACCCGTTCAACTCTCCTTTATCCTGTATAACCATATCAGGGCGGTCTAAAAAACCACCGTCAAACCACGTGTTATATTCTAACACAGTATTGCCCGATGTCAAGAAAAATGCTTCTAATAAAGATACTAAAACCGTTAATATTGACAAGTTCACTTTCTCCAAGTTATAATTCTGTTGTTAATTTGTTTACATATGTTTTTGTCGCGGCATACACGACTTTTGTCTTTTTGCTTTCACAGATAAAGCCGCTTAAATGGGAGGTGTTAGTTTTATACAAAAAGATAGTCAGAAAAAGCGATATGTCTTAGCTTGAAAGGGAAAAAGGAGGGGCAATTTTAAGGTTGGATTTTTCCAGCCAGATATTTATTTAGTTAAATATAGAAACTTAAGATTTTTTGACCCCTTGTGTATTTAAATGCGATAATTAGGAGGCGCGTAATGGCTACTAAGTTTGATGATATTTATGATGATTATATGAAAAGGCGGAATGCCGCCCTTGCAATGGGAGGAGAAGACGCCTTAGCGAAGCGCAAGGCGAAAGGACAGACCAACGCCCGCGAAAGACTTGACCTGCTCCTGGATCCGCATAGTTTCTGGGAAGTCGGCGCCTTTATGAAGCACCGCCAAACAGAATTCGGTATGGATAAAGTATATGTCCCCGCAGAAGGCGTTGTGGCAGGATACGGTAAAATAGACGGCCGCAATGTCGTTGTTCTCTCAGAAGACTTCACAGCAATGGCCGGTACTTTCGGTGAGTATCACGGCAAAAAATTCGTCTGGGCGCTCGAATTTGCACAGAACAAAGGCTGGCCCTTTATTGGAATTAACGACTCCGGCGGCGCACGTCTTCAGGAAGGAATGGATACTCTGGAGGCATACGGCTGGACTTTTGCAGCACAGTGCCGGGCTTCCGGAATCATCCCGCAGATAGCGCTTCTTTTAGGCCCCTGTCTTGGCGGCCAGGCCTACCACCCGATTATGAACGACTTCCTGATTCAGAGCAAAAAAACCGGCTTTTTAGGGATCGCCGGACCCGCTTTTGTAAAAACCATGACCGGTGAAGATGTCTCGCTGGAAGACCTTTGCGGCTGGGAAGCCCATGCCATTAAAAACGGAAACACTCATATTGCCGGGGAAGACGATTTTGAGTGCATCAAAATGGCCAGACAATTATTATCCTACATGCCCAATAACAACAAGGAAAAGCCCCCGGTTATCAGCGTAGGCGACGACCCCAACAGAGAGATCCCGGAACTGGATGACTTCCTGCCTGACCCGATGCTGACGACACCTTACGATATGTACCCGCTCATTGATATGGTTGTGGATAAGGGGAGCTTCTTTGAAATCCATAGGGACTTCGCCCCGAATTTAATTGTCGGCTTTGCTCGCTTCAACGGAAAATCAGTCGGTATTGTCGCCAATAACCCCGACTTCCTGGCAGGCGCCATGAACTGCGACTCTTCCGATAAACTGGCCAGATTCGTCCGTACATGCGACCTCTTTAATATCCCGGTGGTAACCTTTGTGGACTGCCCCGCATTCTGGATTGGTTCTGAAGAAGAGCACAAGGGAATCTTACGCCACGGGGCAAAAACACTTTATGCCTGGTCTAACGCTACTGTTCCCCTTATTGCAGTCATCATAGGAAAATCATATGCCGGCGCTCATTACGCCATCCTGGACAAGAGCATCGGAGCAGACCTGTGCTACGCCTGGCCGACAGCCAAAATCAACATCGTCGGCGGCGACACTGCAGCAAGTGTTATCTTTGCCAAAGAAATCAAGAACTCTCCGACCCCGGCTGAAACAGCTGCAAAAAGGATCAATGAATACCGGACCATGTACGAGCATCCCTACCAGCCTGCGGATCGCGGTTATGTCGACGACGTGATTATGCCTCACGATACAAGAAAAATCGTCTGCCAGGCGCTTGATATACTGGAAAACAAAACAGTTGCCAGGCCCTGGAGCAAGTATACAAATATTAACCTGTAAAGTAAAATCTTTAACAAAGGGGTCTTCCGTTTGGGAAGGCCCCTTTTGATTCGTTAATCAGCCTGTTTTATACCGTTCAATTCTTCCCTGCCCTTTTTTACCTGGTCCGTGAGTTTTTCCAGATCTTTTTCAATCCCGCTTAAAACATCGTCAGCGTAATCGCGTGCCCCCTGTTTAATTTCAAAGGCAACCTGTTCCGCCTTCTGGATCATTTCCTCAGCTATTATTTTTGCCTGGCGTGTTATTTCACTTTCCTCGGCATGTCTGTCCATCTGTTTTTTTGCATCATCTATAATTCTTGACGCCTCTCTTTTTGAATCGGCCAGCACCTTTTCGCGTTCCTGAATCAACCATTTCGCCTGACGCATTTCTTCCGGTATAGAAGTGCGGATCCGGTCAATGCAATCCAACAGGCGGTCTTCATCAAGCAACACTTTCCTTGTCAGAGGAACCCGCATACTTCCTTCAATCAGTTCTTCAAGTTCATTAAGAATATTTGACAGCTCCACTTATAAACCTCCCTTTTATTGGGCTTGGACTATCGGCCAGTTCAGGTTTTAAAACTATAAAAAGTCAACAGCGTATCCCCGTACTTGTGTTGGCGTGTCAGTATTAAATCATCAACCCTGGCCGGCAACACCTCTCTTTTACTGCTTTCTACAATAATAACGCCATCCGGTAAGAGCAAACCGCTGTTGCAGATCATTTCGATTGCAGGTTTTCCAGGCGCTGCTCATACGGTGGATCAAGGAAGACAATATCATAAAGCTCTTTTCTGTTTGCCATTAGTTTCAGGGCTTTTAAAACATCTAACTTAATTACGTAAATTTGGACGGATAAATCCTCGGGTAAAAAATGAAGGTTTTCATATATGCCCTGCACAGCTTTGCTGTTTTGATCTACAAAGCAGACCCGCCGCGCTCCCCGGCTCACTGCCTCAATACCTACATTGCCGGTTCCGGCATAAAGGTCTAAAAAACGGCTCTGCTGAACTTTCCCGCCCAGTATATCAAAGAGAGCCTCTTTAACCCTGTCACCGGTTGGACGCCCTTTCCAACCGCGTGGTACTTTTAACAGGCGGCCTCTGTATATGCCAGAAATTACCCTAACCATACCAAGCTTTCCTTCTTCCGTACATTTTACCATAATCTTAACACAATGATTAAATTAATTTGCATTAATTAAGTATTTTCCTAGAATTTACGCACATAAACAAAAATTATGGGGGGATGCTATTTCTATGCAATCTATAGAAGGGGCTCGTCATGTTAAGTCAAGTTTATCAAAATTTTGGAATCAGCTTAGACCTTGCTTTAGAAGCAAGAGAAATTGTCCGCGGGGAAACCGGCCAGGAAATTCCGGGTGTAAAAGTCGATCAGGAAAATTATGACCATGCCCAGGTAACCATAGTAAATATTATTGAACCTTATGCGGAAAAAATCATGGGCAAACCGGTCGGCACTTATATAACCATTGAAGCGCCGGTAATCAGGGAAAACAATCCCGCGGCGCATAAGGAAATAAGTGAGATACTGGCCCGATATCTTAAAACATTAGTCAATCTCCCCGAATACGCCAATATTTTACTTGTCGGGCTGGGAAACTGGCGGGCAACCCCTGACGCGCTGGGTCCTGAAGTAATTGAACAAAGTCTTGTTACGCGCCATCTTTTTAATTACGCGCCTCAAACTTTAAAACAGGGGATGCGATCGGTCAGCGCCATTGCTCCCGGCGTATTGGGGATTACAGGCATAGAAACCGCTGAGATCATCAAGGGAGTTGCGGAAAAAATCCATCCGGAACTAATCATCACCGTCGACTCACTGGCTGCCCGCAGTGTAACACGTATCGCAACAACAATCCAGATAGCCACCACCGGAATAAAGCCCGGTTCCGGTATAGGAAACCAAAGGTCCGGTATTAACCAGGAAACAATGGGTGTGCCCGTAATTGCAATTGGGGTGCCCACAGTGGTTCACGCCGCTGTCATAGCCAATGACGCTATTGAACAGTATTTAAAACAAGCGCAACAAAATGATAATCAAATGGGCCAAAACTTTTCGCAGCAGGTAATCAACAAAGTGCTCGAACCCTTCGGGGGAAATCTTACGGTCACCCCCAAAGAGATTGACACCTTGATCCACAGCACGGCACAAATTATAGCGATCGGTATAACATCCGCTTTACAGCCGGAATTAACTCAGGACGATTACACATTCTACATGCATTAAATAACTGAACTTTTGGCTGCACCCCATTTCGGCCTGGTCTAAATCTGCCGGAAAAATGCCGGAAGACCAGTTAAACTTTACCTGTAAACTGGTCTTCCGGCTAATATCCATTTCCAATTAAACCAGGTAGTTTAAAGAAAATATATCCCTTACTCATCTTTGAATCTCAGCCAGGAAAAACTCCCTTAAGGAACGCTCTAGCGCGTGCCGCTGGAAGTAACCTGAGGAGTCGGAGGCTGGTTGCCGCTAGCCAGGCTTGTTTCATAAGCAGCGATCATTTTTTTGACCATATTGCCGCCTATTGCGCCATTAACACGGGAAGGAATATCACCCATGTAACCGCCCTGGGGAACCTGAATACCAAGCTCGGCAGCAGTTTCCCACTTGAACTGCTCCATTGCGTTGGAAGCTTGATTAATGAGAATCCTGTTCGATTTCTGTCCCTGTGCCATTTAATTTTCACCTCCTTATTTTCAGCTTAGGCTTATTATGAGCATTAATAATTTGCTTTAAACTAGAACATTTTACCCAGTTAATAGCTTGAAAATAAGGGTTTAAAAACTATTAAAGTTAAATTTTAATTTTAGCTTCAATTTGTAATGACGTCATAAAATTTTACTTGCTTAAAAATCATCCCCCGCCCCAATTCAGCATTGACCTTGCCTGTAATTCTTCCCTCAAAAATATGTTATCGCAGTGTATGAGATCCGGATCGGTTTCCAGTAATTTAAAAGCTTCGTCCCTGACCTGTAAGAGCATGCGCTGATCACGGATTGGGTCGGCTGCTTTAAATTCCGGCAGACCGGACTGGCGGAATCCCGTCAGCTCACCCGGCCCCCTTAGCAACAGGTCTGCTTCGGCAAGAGAAAAACCGTCTGTGATCCTGGCAAGGACTTGCAAACGTTCCTGTGCATCTTCAGATGGCGAGTCCGAGACAAGAATGCAGGATGATTCCTGATTGCCCCGCCCTACACGCCCGCGCAGCTGGTGAAGCTGGACGAGGCCGAACCGCTCCGCTCCCAGAATTACCATAACGCTGGCGTTCGGCACATCCACACCCACCTCGATCACGGTAGTTGAAATCAAAACATCCACATCACCGCTGTAAAAAGACTTCATAACCCTTTCTTTCTCGTCGGTTTTTAATCTTCCATGCAATAGGGCTACCCTGCAGTCCCGAAAGAAAATTCCCGAAGACAGTTCTTTTTCCAGTTCAACAGCCGCCTGCACATCAAATCTCTCAGATTCTTCGATCAGAGGGCAAATTACATATGCCTGCCGGCCAAGCTCCACCTGTTTGCGGACAAAACTATAAACTGTTCCCATTTCTGTTGAGAGGTATGTCTTGACCGGTTTGCGGCCGGGGGGAAGTTCCCGGATCGTACTGATTTCCAGATCACCGTATAAAGTCAGGGCTAAAGTGCGCGGTATCGGGGTGGCGGTCATGATCAGGAGATCCGGATACTGCCCCTTTGATTGCAAAAGGGCCCTCTGCCGCACTCCAAAACGGTGCTGTTCATCAATTACAACCGCCGCAAGGTTCTTGAATTCCACATCATCCTGGATAAGAGCGTGGGTACCTACTATAATCGATATCTGGCCGGCGCGCAGCCTTTCAAGAAACTCTGAGCGTTCTTTTTTCCTGAGACCGCCTGAAATGAATCCTATTTCAATCCCCGAATCTTTAAGGAGGCTCCGCAGGCTGAGGTAGTGCTGCTCGGCAAGAATCTCGGTCGGCGCCATCAGAGCGCCCTGCAGGCCGCTGCCGACCGCTTTCAGCAGAAACAGCAGGCTGACAACAGTTTTGCCTGAGCCAACATCGCCCTGCAGCAAACGGTACATTGGACCGGCCTTATCCAGATCACGGTTAATTTCACGCCAGGCGCTGTTTTGGCCTGCCGTCAAAGTAAAAGGGAGCCTTCCGATAAATTCTTCCAGAATATCCGGGCAGGGCAGGTATTGATGAGGTTTATTTATCCTGGTCAGTTTCAAACGCCGCAAACCAAGGGCAACCTGAAATAAAAACAAATCTTCCCAAATAAAACGTTCTTTTGCTTTTTGAGCTTTTTGAATGCTTGAAGGAAAATGAACTTCCTCCAGGGCTGCCGGCAAAACAGGCAGCGCATATGCATCAAGCAAATGCTGTGGAATAAATTCCCTCAGCCTGTGCGCCCATTCAGCCAGCCCTTTTTTAATGATCCTGCGCAGCAGGCGCTGGCCGAGCTGTTCGGTAAGCGGATAAACGGGCACGATCCGCCCACCCTGCAAAAACTCCTCACCTTCTTCAATGAGCTCAAAATCAGTTGCATATATTTGAACCTGTCCGGTTAAACGCTCTATCTTACCTGTCAGGACAACTTTTTGTCCGGGCGAAAACTGTTTTTTAAGAAAAGGCTGGTTAAACCAGACCCCCGTAAAAAAACCACCGCTGTCTTTAAGCAGCAGTTTGGTAACAACAAGGCCCGGCCGCGGTTTTGTTTCCCTTACACCTGTTACCGTCCCGATAAGAGTGGCCTTTTCGCCGTGAGCAGTTTCAAAGGCTGTCTTTACCCGGCTCCTGTCCTCGTAATCCCGCGGGAAATAATAAAGCAGATCGTGAACAGTTTCGATCCCCAGCCTTTTCAAAATTGCCGCCCTCTTCGGGCCAACCGTTTTCAAGTACTGAATACTTTGGTTTATGGGGTGATTACGTTTTGTTCCGGAAAACATACTTGCATGATCCTGCAACTTTTGATAGAATGATCAACAGTCTATTTTTTCAAGGGAGATGTGTTGATTGGCCAGAAAATGTACAATCTGCGGGAAGGGCATAGAAGTCGGGATGAAGGTAAGCCACTCCCACATTCGCACAAAGAGGACATGGGCGGCAAACCTGCAGCGGGTTAAGGCGGTTATTGACGGCACACCGAAAAGAATTCTTGTTTGTACGCGCTGTTTAAGAAGCGGAAAAGTAAAAAGAGCAATCTAAAGCTCTAACTAACCGGCAGTTTTCTCAAAACCTCTTTAAACGCGGCGAATGGGTTATTCCTGGAATGCGCCCCCGCTTGGCAACCGTTTTTCCATCAACTTCTTTAAGGTCCATTGTCATATCGATGGGCGGGGCGGATGATATATAGCTTCCCACTCCGAAAGAGTCCGCGCCTGCCCTGTCAAGGACAATTATACGTTCAGGAGTTATACCCCCGCTAACCAGGATTTGAACATGTGAAAAGCCCCCCAGGTCAAGGCGTACCCTTATTTCATGGACAAGCGAAGGTGTAACCCCGCCTCTTTCGCTGGGCGTATCGAGCCTGACACCGCTTAACCTTTCTTTTAGAGCTTCGGCGACCCTCAAGGATTCCTCGGCTTCATCCTTGAAAGTATCGACCAGTATGATTACCGGCGCCCCCTCGGGCATAATCCGCTGGTAGATATCCGCAACCTTTACCGTATCGCCCAGAATAAGAATTACAGCATGAGGCATTGTTCCTGTCGGTTCCCGGCCGGCCAGTTTTGCCCCCAGAATACAGCTTGCTCCATCTGCGCCGCCGATAATAGCAGCCCTTTCCATGACAGGCGCAACGGCAGGATGTACATGGCGGGCTCCAAAACAAACAACCTTTTTCGTGCCGGCGGCGTCCTTGCACTGTCTGGCGGCCGTTGCCCAACCGCTTGAACTGGCTAAGATGCCCAGTAAAGCCGTTTCAAAAATTCCGAAACTGTCATAGAGGCCGCTGATGCGCATAATGACCTCTTTTTCCCGGAAAGACTCGCCCTCCAGAAGGGACCAGAGCTCAACACCCGTATTCTGCAACAGGCTTTTTACTTCGGGAACGCCTGCTAAAACACCCGCATGCCGCGCAAAAACTTCTGCTGTAACCGGGACGTTACCCATTCCGGTTTCTTTTAAAATTTCCCTGGCCTTTACAAAGTAGATATCTGTGGTCCAGCCTTCCTTTATCTCTTGCTCGCTGGCGGAAAAAAAAAGCCTGTCAGGTGATATGGCGAGTTCTTTAATTTCCTTTAAGCTTCGTACCGTTTGGAACCGTCCCACAGACTATTCTCCCTTTCCGCCGGAAATTTCCCTGAGTAAATTGGCCATCTCTATGGCCATCTCAGCAGCGCTTCCGCCTTTATTCCCTGCCTTGGTTCCCGCACGTTCAATAGCCTGCTCGATGCTGTCGGCAAGGATAACCCCGAACGTAACGGGTACTCCGCTGTCCAGGCTGATTTTGGCAACGCCTCTGGATACCTGGGTTGCCACGTGTTCGAAATGCGGGGTTGCGCCGCGAATTACGGCGCCCAGGCAAACAACAGCGTCAAACCGTCCAAGATTGATCATTTGGCGGGCTACCGTGGGTATTTCAAAGGCACCCGGAACCCAGGCCACTTCTATGTCATCATCGTCAACCCCATGGCGCTTCAGCGTATCCAGAGCGCCGCTTAAAAGACGGTTGGTAATAAATTCGTTGAAACGCCCGACCACCACCCCTAATTTTAAACCCTGGCCCATTAAATGACCTTCGTAAACCTTCAATTTTCCCCCTCCTTATCTAATCAAAAACAAAACTTAAAAAGAAAGATTAATCGTCTATTTTTAATAAATGGCCCAACTTGTTCTTCTTGGTAGACAAATAAAAGCGGTTGTCGTCTCCCGGAGAAATTTCAATAGGGACTCTTCTGATAACTTTCAGGCCGTATCCTTCAAGGCCGACGATTTTCCGGGGATTGTTGGTCATCAGGCGGATTTTTTCCAGGCCGAGGTCCGCCAGAATTTGAGCTCCAATACCATAATCCCTTAAGTCAGGCGGAAAGCCGAGTTCTTCGTTAGCCTCGACCGTATCCCTTCCCTCGTCCTGAAGCCTGTAAGCCCTGATTTTATTTAAAAGGCCAATCCCCCGCCCCTCCTGGCGCATATATAAAAGCACGCCGGCGCCTTCCTTTTCGATCATTTCCAGCGCTCTGACAACCTGATCACCGCAGTCGCAGCGCAGCGACCCAAAAACATCCCCCGTCAAACATTCCGAGTGGACCCTGACCAGCGGGGCTTCAACGGCGCTTAAATCACCTTTTACCAGCGCAAGATGCCCCTTTCCGTCAAGTGTGCTTTCATAGGCTACAGCAATGAAATCACCATGACTGGTGGGAAGCTTCGCCTCATCAACCCTCCTGATGAGTTTTTCTGTACGCCTCCTGTATTGAATCAGATCGGCCACGGTAATTATCATTAATCCATGAAGGCTGCAGAATTTCAACAGGTCATCCACGCGGGCCATTTTCCCGTCTTCCCTCATTATTTCGCAAATAACCCCAGCCGGAAACAACCCCGCCAGCCTGGCCAGATCCACCGAAGCCTCGGTATGCCCAGCCCGGCGGAGAACGCCGCCTTCCTTGGGCCTTAAAGGAAAGATATGGCCGGGACGCCTCAAATCTTCCGCTGTAGTCGCCGGGTCCAGGATCGCCTTAACTGTGAAAGCTCTCTCAAAAGCTGAAATGCCTGTAGTAGTTTCCCTGTGATCGACAGAGACAGTAAAAGCGGTCCCATGAGGATCGGTGTTATTAGTCACCATAGGCGGCAAATCCAGCTCATCCAGCCTCTGAGCTTCTATCGGCATGCACAAAAGCCCCCTGCCGTGTGTGACCATGAAATTAATTGCCTCCGGTGTGGCCTTTTCAGCGGCCATTACCAGATCTCCCTCGTTTTCCCGGTCCTTGTCGTCAACCACTACAATCATTCTGCCCTGTTGTATTTCCTGAATGGCTTCCTCAACAGTATTAAACTTATCTTCCATCGCCATTTTCCCTTTCCAAAAACTTTTTGACCAAGCCTTTTCTATAAAAATCCCTGCTCGGCAAGAAAAGACAAGGATATTTCATCCTTTTCCCCCCCGGGATCCGGGCGGCCGTTTAATAAAAATTTTTCTATATACTTTCCGATCAGATCCGCTTCAAGGTTTACAGTATCCCCCGGGCCTTTATAACCCAGGGTAGTATTCCTGGCGGTATGGGGTATAATTGAAACCCGGAAACTTTGCTCATTAAAATTTACAACGGTAAGGCTTATGCCGTCAACAGCAACCGAACCTTTTTCAATTAAATAACGCGTTACCCCGACAGGGGCCGAAATATCAAATACAAGGGCTACATCCTCCGCCTTTTTACCTGAAATAACACCGACTCCGTCAATATGGCCGCTGACCAAATGCCCGCCCATGCGGTCGCCCAAACGCATCGCCCGCTCGAGATTCAACATATCTCCGGGGCCCAGTTTGCCCAGGTTGGACCTGGCCAGGGTTTCAGCCATAACATCCGCTGTAAAGAAACCTTCTCCAAGCCTTGTAATCGTGAGGCAGACACCGTTGACAGCTATGCTGTCCCCCTGATGCGACTGCCTGATGACCTGATCGGCCTTAATTTTCAACGCTGCCGAGGCCGGACCCCGCATAACAGTTATAAGTTGGCCAAGTTCCTCTACCAGACCAGTAAACAGTTCAATGCACCCCGATCTTTAATCATGGTAATTGCTTCAGGTAACCCTCCAGGCAGACATCCTCGTCAAACTGCGATACAGTTATATTCTCAATCTGCCCGGCATCCGCCATCATTGCTATTCCACGGCCCCCCACCGGGCCCGGAGACAGCCGCCCGCCAACTATTTTGGGGGCGATAAACCAGATTACTTTATCCACAAGGCCGCTTTCCAAAGCTGAAGCGTTTATTTCTCCTCCCCCTTCAATCATCACGCTGGTAATTTCCCGCCCCGCCAAATCCGCCATTAACCTTTTTAAATCCACACGGGGCCTGTCTCCCGGCACAACAAGCACTTCCGCTCCCATTTCCTTCAACCGGGCAATCTTCTGGACGTCGGCGCTTCCGGTTGTTGCAATAAATGTCGGAGCTTCCGCCAACTGGGAGAGCACCCGGGAATTTAACGGTGTGCGGGCCATGCTGTCGACTACAACCCGTACGGGATTTTTTCCTTTTTCACTGGTTAAGCGGACGGTAAGAAGCGGGTCATCAGCCAGCACGGTGTTTATACCTACCAGGACGGCATCGTACAGATTGCGTAAAACATGAACCTGGGTGCGGGCTTTAGGACCTGTAACCCAACGCGAGTCCCCTGTACGGGCAGCAATTTTACCGTCTATGCTCATTGCTGCCTTTAACATTACAAAAGGCCTGCCCGTGGTGATATACTTGATAAAAACTTCGTTTAAAAGAAGGGCTTCATCCTCCAAAACCCCTGTCGTGACTTCCACATCGTTCTGTTTAAGATAAGATATTCCCTTGCCGCAGACCAGCGGGTTCGGATCACTCATCGCAACGACAACCCTGCATATTCCTGCCTCAACAACGGCATTTGCGCAGGGGCCGGTCCGGCCGTAATGACAGCAGGGTTCCAGATTTACATAAAGAGTGGCGCCCTTTGCTTTTTTACCTGCATTATCAAGCGCGACAATCTCGGCATGAGGGCTCCCGGCTTTGTGGTGGTAACCTTCCCCGGCCACCTTGCCGTCCTTGACAACCACCGCTCCAACCATAGGGTTGGGGCTTGTTTTTCCCCCGCCCAGCCTGGCCAGTTCTAAAGCCCTGCCCATATAAAACCTGTCTTGATCATCCATAAATAATAAAAGCCCCGTAAAAACCTCCGGGGCAAAAGTATAACTTTACTCATCCTTTAAAAATCACAAGGAGCTAAAGCCAAAAACCTTCTCCCATCCAGACTGTTACTGTCGGCCCCGGATTTTCACCGGATCAGCCATATAGGCTAGCGGGCTTTACCGCCGATAGGGAATTCCACCCGTCCCCGAAGGTATTATTTTTATAAATATTATAAAGCCAACCTCAAGCGTATGTCAATAATTCGACAAATTTAGGGATGTTCACTGCTGCCATCCTGTGAGGCATTATTCACAAGTCCGTATACTTTGTCCTTTAATTCCGGAGGAGTGATGAGGATTAAAACGTCCCCGCTGTAAATGACGGTATCGGCCTGCGGTGAAAGGATTTCTTCCCCGCCCCGGTAAACAGACAGTACCGTTGCTCCGGTTTTTGTCCTGAACTCCGCCTCAGCAAGCGTTTTACCGATCAGAGCCGAATTGGGCGACACCCTTATTTCTTCTACGCGCTGAAGGTTGCCAGCCATTTTTAAAGTGTAATCCAGCAGTTCATTCATCAGTTTTTCAATTTCCTGGTCTATGATTTCTCTTTCTTTCAGCAGACCGTGCAGCTTTTCCTGCATGTCCCGCAGAACTTTCCGGTGACCGTACTCGGTTAAAAAAGCCTCGGCTGCTTTTTGGGACTGAACGACAACTCCAACCCCGGGAACAACACCGACAATACCGGTTTCCTGGAGGAGGGTCAATGCCCTGCGGATCGTTTCAGGTGACACACTGTATTTTCCTGCCAGGGTAGACCTTCCAAACACCTTCTGGCCTTCCCTGTACTCCCCCCGTGCGATGCGTGTCGCAATATCAACAGCTATAGTCGCATACCTTGCTAAAACATGAGTTTCCTGCCCCTCCAACGCTGTATCCCCCTTCATTTTCTTGTGACGCCAACATTATATCACGTAAAACCTTGAATAGAAAATATCTGCATCTAATACTAAAATAAGCCAAAATTCGACAAAGAATCTCAAAGAGACTTGATCAAAATTAACTCAAAATCGTGTAGACAAGGTCTCCCCGTCTGGTACCGCCAATTAATACAGGGGGACGGTTCTTGTGTATTTGATTTTATCTTCTCAGGATTTTACTTAACTTGTCCTTGTTTAAACCTGTAATATAAGCTATTTTTCTTATAGATAGACCGGTTTTTATCTTATAATCCATAAGGATTTCTTTAGACGGATATATTGTTTTTTCAACGTTATCCCAGCCCTGCCCCTGTTTTTTCATCATTTCTATAAAAAGCTCTTTGGCTTCTTTTTCATCTTTAATATTCTCTTCTTCAGTAATATCAATAAATGATCTTTTTTCTTCCTGGTTCATAAACTCTATGAACAATATTCTTGCCTTATTTTTATCTTCCGAGAAAAGACCCAGTATAGCTTCTGTATCCAGAACTCCGGCGAAGTACAATTTTTGGTTAATATAATATTGGTAACTGCTCCATTTATAGTCTTCTATCGATTTGACAATGCCCGCTTTAACCGGATTCTGATGTATATACCGGGCTAATGCCAGCAAATATCTGTCCTCTTCTACAGCTTCGCTCCTGAAGCGGTCCTGAAAAAGATGCCCTATCCTTTTATACTTGGCATTAAAATAATAGACGTAACTAACGTTAATTCTTTTTATTGCGTTAGATACGTCTTCTTTTTCTTCTTTTATCAACATATGAACGTGGTTGTCCATAAGACAGTACACTTGGACTGAAAACCGGTTTCCCTGCATCTTTTCTTTTACTATTTCGAGAAAACGTCGTTTGTCATCTTCATCATAAAATATATTCTTTCGTTCATTTCCCCTTATAATCACATGGTAATACCCGCTCTGGCTTTTTTTCCTCTGGATTCTTGGCATGATTTTCACTCCCGACAGCATATTATCATGCTCAGCGTCAGTAGGTCAATACACAAGAACCGTCCCCCTGTATTTACCCCTGTATTTAAAAGGACCTGGAAAAACTGTCAAAAGCTTTTCCAGGTCCATCTTGCCTTGTTTATTATTCAGTCAGTTACTTTCTTTCCAAAACTATCGCCGCACCCTGACCGCCGCCGATGCACATCGTCGCCAGGCCCAGCTTCCGGTTATTGCGCTTCATTTCGTGGATCATGGTGACAACCAGCCTTGCACCCGCACATCCGATTGGATGCCCCAGGGATATGCCGCTGCCGAGCAGGTTGGTGTTATCAAGGCTTACGCCAAGTTCCCGTATGCAGCCGATTGCCTGGGAGGCAAAAGCCTCGTTTAGTTCGATTACATCCATGTCTGCAAGAGAAAGGCCGGTCTTGCTGAGGACTTTCTTTACAGCCGGAACAGGGCCGATACCCATATAAGCGGGATCAACACCGCCTCCAGCAAAGCCTCTGAAGGTGGCCAGCGGCTGCAGTCCCAACTCCCTGGCTTTATCGGCCGTCATCATCAGCACAGCGGCGGCGGCGTCGTTTATACCTGAAGCGTTTCCTGCCGTAACAGTGCCGTCCTTGCGGAAAGCAGGGGCCATCTTGGACATTTTCTCCAGGGAGGTGTCCATAGGCCTTTCATCTGTGTCGAATACAACCGGGTCACCTTTTTTCTGGGGAATAATCACAGGGACTATCTCATCTTTAAAAAGGCCTTCCTTGATGGCTTTCCGGGCACGCTGGTGGCTTAAAAGGCCCAGTTCGTCCTGTTCCAGACGGGTGATGCCGTACTTTGCGGCGATGTTTTCCGCAGTGTTGCCCATATGGTAACCGTAGAATATTTCCCAGACACCGTCCAAGACCATCATGTCAATCAATTTGCCCTTGGATGTAACATCCATCCGGTAGCCCCAGCGGGCTTTGGGAAGAATATAGGGGGCGCAGCTCATACTTTCCATTCCGCCGGCAATAACCACTTCCGCGTCGCCGGTCATGATTGCCTGTGCTCCCAGAGCAATAGCCTTCATCCCTGAAGCGCATACCTTGTTGACGGTAAAAGCGTTTGATTCCTTTGGAATGCCGCCGAAGATCGCCGCCTGGCGGGCAGGGTTCTGTCCCAGTCCTCCCTGGAGAACATTACCCATGATAACTTCATCAACCTGGACTTCAGGCAGGGAGTCGTCCCAATCGTAAGCTTTCTTTTCCAGATCAGGCATTCCCATGTCTTTCAAGGCCTCAGCCCCAAAACTCATCAGTTCCGGACCCGACTTGGGCCTTAACCCCGCCCGCTTCAGCGATTCCCGGATTACCAGGGCGCCAAGTTTAAACGCGGGCACGTCCTTCAAAGTAGCGCCAAAAGTACCGATAGGTGTTCTTGCTCCGCTGACAATTACTACTTCTTTCATTATTCGAACCTAACCTCCCTTAATTAGATACAAAGGCTCCAAAGTATCTGATATTTAGATGCAAAAACTTTACAACAAATTATAACAAACCAGGCTTTTTAACGCAATAACAAAAGCTCGTTGTAAAAACCGCCGCAAAAACGCATAGACAGGCGCCGGCCGGAGGAAAATATTACTTATGGAGGGGTGCGGCATGACCTGGCATGGGTGGTTGATTGCAGCTTTTTTAGTTTTAGTTTTAATCATCTTGATGGTTCCCATTACTTTTTTGATTTGTTTTTCCTGCCGGGGAGAAGAGTGTACGCTGGAAATAAAGGTCAGTACCCTGCCCGTCACTCTATATGAAAAAAAAAGCTGCTTCCCCCTGGGTAAAAACTGGCCTGATTTTAAGAAAAGCAAAAATTTTTCTGACCGCAAAATACAAAGGTTAAAAGCATTATTTATCTTATTAATGCGGCGGGCAAAAATGGAACATGTCAGTTGGGAAACCAGGATCGGCACGCCCGACCCGTATTACACCGCCCTGGCAACCGGCTGGTTGTGGGGAATAAAAGGCTTTTTACTGACCGCCTTATATCGTTATACAAACTCGAGAAATTCCCGCCCTCCTCAAATGAGGGTAGCGCCTGTTTTCAATTTTATTGTCTTCGACACACAGTTAAAAACAGTTTTCCAACTGCGCGTTTTAGATTTTCTCCTCGCCGGGCCAAAATCTTTGTATTTTTTATTTGTCTAAAGGAATCCCGGCAGGAAAAGACAGGCCGGGTGAAGAAGAACAAGATAAAAACCATGGGGGAAAGCTTTATTAATACCAGGCGCCCGAATTTAAAAAAGTTTGCCGAAGTTGAATTGGGAATGGAACTGCCGGAAGTTAAAAAACATGTCACGCAAGAGATCATCAACAAGTATGCCCAGGCCTCCGGCGATATGGATCCGCAGCATGTTGATCCGGAGTTTGCCAGCCAAACAGTGTTTAAAGGCACAATTGCCCATGGACTGCTTACTATTGCTTATATATCAGAAATGATGGCTAGCTTTTTTAAAGACGGTTGGTACTCCGGCAGCGCTATGGAAATAAGCTTTCATGCGCCCGTTCGTCCCGGTGACACGATATCGGCTTCGGGCAGGGTCAAAACGAAAAAAATCTCGGGCGACAGGGGCATCGTAACATGCAAAGTCGCCTGCACAAATCAGGAAAACGCCAGTGTCATTACAGGAACTGCAACAGCTTTAGCGGAACTCTAATTTCTTTATTTTTGGTCGGGAGGGTTCGCATTTTGGAGAAGGGAAAAATGATCAATTTTGAAGAACTTGAAGTCGGGCAAAAATTTAAGCCTTACGAGTTCACGATGACCAAAGAAACAATCTATAAATACGCTGAAGCCGTTTCTGATCAAAACCCGCTTTACTGCGATGAAGAAAGCGGTAAAAGCTCTTTTTACGACAATATTATAGCACCTCCGACAAGCGCGGCCATATATATCCTTTCCGCTTTTCAGTCGGAAGGCAAAATCCCTCCGGGCGCGGCTGTCCATGCAAGGCAGAAGTTCGAGTTTATCAGGCCGGTGTTTCCCGGCGATCAACTTGTAACCAATGTGACCGTAAAAAACAAATTCGTCAAAATGGAACGCAAGTATGTGTTTTTTGAGATGACAACCGTAAATCAAAATGGTGAGCCGGTCGTAAACAGCGAAATAACGCTTTTTTGGACGCAATAGCTTCTGAAAAACCAACCCCTTGAGGCAGGGGCGATCGGTGGTAATTGCGTCAAAAGTAAGTAAGGTCCTCTTCAAGAAAATTTAAAACACTTATCCGCCAACTAAAACAATTTAATTTTTCCTGTCAAGACATATGACGACTAAAAAATTCATATATCTTTTGTAAAGGATCACCAAGCAATATTAGGATGACCTTATCTAGAACCCGTAGACACGAAGAACCCCTAATCTTTACTGGTATCTCATATTATTGTGATTATGCTATGTCTTTCAGTTTTAACGGTGCTATATACCCGTTTCTAGAATGTAGTCTTTG
>JBAZGB010000031.1:0-31340 GCA_041653135.1 Eubacteriales bacterium
GGGATGTTGGCTTGCCCGGTAATGACCGTATTCCCTAAAAGACACAAAAAATACCTGGAAATTAACTTCACCAACGCGTAGAACATCCGGTCACTTCCCTTTGAGTCATGTTAAGGAAAGAGTTGCTTTCTCCCATATAAAAACCGCTTTTACTGTTCCATGAGATTATAAGCCAAGGGGAGTGGCCGGGGTTTGTATACCCAAAATCCCCTATTACCCCAATTGCCCAATTTTATTAATAATACTCCAACCAGGTTAGCGTGTCAAGACGGAGAGCAATGGAGATAAAGTCAAGGCGCTGAATGATGCCGGCCCAATTACCCTAAAACAGGCGCAGGCCGTACACAAAGCTTATCTAAATATTTTGCAGGAGCAGCGCAGGATTCCAAAAAATCAACATTCTTGCTTTAATAGTCTATTCATTGATCGAGTGGATCTGCCAGCGTGAGAAACTTGCTACTTCAGGGAAGAATGCCTTGGATATCTTCAGGTCTCCAGCAATTATTACGCTGACTTACAAGGGGCCGACCGTACAGCAGATTGGCAATGTATCATCATTAATGAAACAGATTAGGGAAGCCTTGCAACTTGGTCCACCGGATGTTTTATAAACTGGGTTGGTGTCTTGATTAAATAACTTTAGGCTAAGTGCGGAAAATGGGTTGTTATGTGAATTACATTACTTTTAAGCCAATTTGTGAACATTTCACGAGTGAGATTTCCTGCAGCAAGATCAAGAATGATTTGTTCTTGATCATCCACAGTTGCCCTAATCTCATGTCCGTTAAGAATTAAAAAAGTTTCCATGGCTGCATGGCCGATTCTTTTATTGCCATCAACCTGAAGTAGAACAATTATTTTTGTTGTTTTTTGGTAAGTATCTCAGGGCTCCCGTTGTGCCGGGAAAGATCTTCAGTAAAAGTTGCTTTAGTTAATAAATATTGGTTTGCTAAATAGCCGTTATAACCGGCAGCATAAAAACCTTAAAGCCCTTACCGTGAAGCTGTAAAGTAAATTTCGTAAGGTCTTCTAGAATTCTTTCTTGATCATCATCATTGATTACCGCCGCCACGGCACAGTTGAACCCCGGCCATACAGGATTATCCAGCTTGGGCTCACTGTTTTTTCCTTTGCTCAGTACCCTGTCCCATTTGGTAAAGCCCATAACCCCCAGTGAATTGAGCATCTCCATTACGTCCTCGTCAAAATCTGCATCATAGGTAATAAAAAGCAGCTTCATCATTTCCCTCCTTTTACCTTCTGAATGCCGGCTGCCTTTTGGAGTCTTTTCTGTTCAAAAAAGCAGTAAACCGTCGGAATGAGAACCAGGGTGACCAGGGTTGACACGGCCAACCCTCCCATCATAGTGATTCCCAGCGGGTTCCACATCTCCGCACCCACACCCCGGGAAATGGCCAGCGGCAGCATGCCGAAAAAGGTGGCTGCGCTAGTCATCAGAATTGGCCTTAATCTGTTACGACCGGCATTGGTTATTGCTTCCCGTAAAGGCTGACCTCTATTTTGCAACAGATGGGTATAGTCAAGCAAAATAATAGCGTTTTTAACTGCAATTCCAGTCAGCATGATAATGCCCATGAAAGAAATTAAGCTTAAGGTTGTACCAGTTAAATAAAATGAGTAAAATACACCTGTTAATGCAAAGGGCACAGAGAACATTACGATCAGAGGATCCCTTAAATTGCCGTACAGCGAAGCCATAATCATGTAAACAAGAATAATTCCCAGGAACAGCAACAAGCTGAGGTCCTTAAAGGCTTTTTGTTGTTCTTCCACTTCTCCGCCAAAGCTAAGGGAAACACCCGGCGGTATATCCATGTTTTTAAGCGCATCTTTGATATCGGTGGTAATTTCCCCGAGGGAGCGGCCGTACTTATCCGCCTCTACCTTGACGATCCGCTGGCGGTTTTTCCTTTCGATTTCTACAGGTCCATCACCAATTTTTACTTCGGCGATACTTTTCAATTTGATCATCCTGCCGTCAGGAGTAAAGATCGGTACTTCCGGTAAATTTTCCAGCTTGTTTTTGTCCAGCTCGCTCAGGCGGGTAAAAATATTAAAACTATCGCCTGCGTCGCGGAATTCGGTAGGATTGTCGCCATAAAAATAATTGCGTACCGTACCGGCAATCACAGCAATGTTTAGACCAAAAGAAGCTGCTTTTTGGCGATCCACCTCCACCCAAAGCTCCGGCCGGGGATCTTTTTGACTGAGGGAAACGTCCGCCGTGCCGGGGACTTCTTTAACAATCTTTTTCACCTGTTCGGCAGTTTTGAGGTTGGTGTTTAGATCGGGCCCCGTAACTTCGATGATAATGGGCTTTCCGCCGCCCATCATGAGTGAGGAAAGCGGGTTTGTGGCAGTAACCTTCATCCGGCTGATGCCCGGTATTCTTTCCAGTTGTGCTCTTAATTTGTTGGCGATATCACTGGCGCTGCGTTCTCGCTTATCTTTGTCCACCAGTTTAAAACCAATCATACCTACGTTGGATCCTTCGTCTATACCCATAGCCGCGCCGAATCCTTCTTCGCTCTGCCCGTCAAAAGCGTAAGAGTGTCTGGATTCCTCCGGTTTTACTACACTACCAATGGTTTGCAGCATTTTTTCAATAACCCTGGTCGTTTCTTCGATTCTTGTTCCTTCCGGCAGTCGAAATTCAATGTTGACATCCCCGGAATCCATATCCGGCACAAAACTGGTGCCCATAAAAGGGACCAGCGTCAGGCTGCTGGCAAAAATCAAAACAGCCAGGGTAATTACGATCTTTTTGTGGGCCAGGACCCAGGTAAGGAGACAACCATAAGCGTTTTCAAGAAAAACCAGACATTTCTCTGTGGTTGCGTAAAATTTGCTCCCGAAGCCTTCTTTTGCCATGGGTTCTTTAGCGCCGGTTCCCAACCATTTTGAGGAAAGCATCGGCGTCATGGAGAGGGAAGTAAAAAGGGAAGCCATCAGGGTCACGACAATAACAAATCCCAGTTCCTTAAAAAGTGTTCCGCTAATTCCCCCCACAAACATCAGCGGAATAAAAACCACCACTATGGTCATGGTTGAAGCCGTCATAGCCATGCCCACTTCACCTGCACCATAAATGGCGCTGGTTTTCAGCCGGCCGCCGCGCTCGAGGTGGCGGGTGATATTTTCCAGTGCCACAATGCCGTCATCTACCACCAGACCGCAGGCAATGGCAATCGACATCAAGGAAATCAGGTTTAAACTATGGCCAAATAAAAAGAGAGGGATAAAGGCGACAATCAGGGAAAAAGGAATGGTCAGGGCGATGATGGCGGCCGCTTTGACTCTTCTTAAAAATAGAAGGGTTACGATAATTACAATAAGGGCGATTCTTAATAACTCATCCTGCAAAGTTTTAATGGAACGTAAAATATCTTCAGAAGTATCCATAACGGTATTGATTTTAACGTCGGTGGGCAGGAATTTCTCTATTTCTTGAAGTTTATCCTTGGCATCCTGAGTAACTTTGACGGTATTTTTACCGGCCTGCTTTTGTAAAATAAGGACTATGGCCTTCTTCCCGTCCGCCCAGCCGTTTACAGTCTGCTCCTTGTAAGCGTCTTCAACTTCGGCTACGTCCTTAAGGTAAACAGGCCTGCCGTTAAAATAACCGACGACAGTATTTTTTATTTCATCTACATCCCTGTACCTGGCCGGAATCCGGATAAAATATTCCTGCGGGCCGGATTTTATGCTGCCGGCCGGCAGGTTTAAGTTTTCTGCTGCCAGAACCTGCTTTATTTGTAATAAATTCAGGTGGTAACCGTTTATCTTTTGGAGATCGAAATAGACATTTATTTGCCTCTCCATACCGCCGTACAATTGAACGGCGCCGACTCCCGGAACGCGTTTTAATTCGTCGGCAATCTTTTTCTCCGTTAAATAATAAAGCCTTGGCCAGGTGGCATCCCCGGTGACGGTCATGACCAGGATGGGAATGCTGGCGCTGCTGAATTTAAAAATTACCGGTTTTTCCGCATCGTCCGGTAGTTTCCTCTTGGCCAACTCCAGCTTGTCCCGGATGTCGTTGGTAGCTTCCTCCAGATCCGTGCCCCACTCGAATTGACAGGAGACCAGGGAGAGGTTATCCTGGGACTTGGAGGTAATCTTATCCAGGTTGTTCACCATGCTGGCCTGATCTTCGATGTGCGTGGTGATTTCCGTTTCCACGTCGGAAGCGCTTGCTCCCGGCCAAAAGGTCAGGATGCTAACCGCCGGCATTTCAATCTCCGGGAGCATATCGATGGGAAGCCTGGTTAGAGAAAATGCTCCTAAAATAATTACAGCCAGAAAAATCATTAAAGTGGCCACCGGTTGTTTAACGGAAAACTCAGGAAGCCTCATTGCCCGCAACCTCTCTTTCTTTTATAGAAACCCGTGCACCGTCATAAAGCCGGTTCTGTCCTCTGGTAACGACCAGATTATTTTCAGTTAATCCGTCAGTTATTTCGGTAAATTCACCCTGCGTGAGGCCCGTTTTTACGTTTTTTAAGGTTGCTTTGCTGTCTTTAACAATATATACATACTAGCTTCCCGTTCCCGGCATTTTATTAAGGGATTCGATAGGAACCGCCAGGGCCTTCCGTTCGCCTAAATATAATTTAATCCGGGCAAACATACCGGAACGAAGCTCATACTTCTCATTGGGAATGTGTATTTCAATCCCGGCCGTCCGGGTGGCTGGGTCAATGGTCGGACTGATCACCGCGACAACCCCTTTAAAAACTTTTTCGGGAAAAGCATCTACGGTTATTTCCGCTTTCATTCCTTTATTGAGACGGGGAAAATCCTTTTCCGTTACGCTGCAAGCGATTTTTAGCTCATCTTCCTGGGAGATGCGGATGACCGGCTGCGCCGGGTTTGACCTGTCCCCTTGCTCCATGTAGCGGGCGGCGACAAATCCCGAGATGGGCGCGTATATCTTGTATTCGCCGTAAAGTATCTGCAACTGGTTTAAAACTGCTTTTGCTTTCTCAATCTGTGCACCTGCGAGTTTTTTTGATTCCACGGCAACCTTGTACTGAGCATTTATATTGTCCAGTTCCTGCTTGGATACAGCATTTTCCTGGTAAAGATTCTCCACACGCAGGCTGTCTTTTTCTAACAGTTCCAGATTTGCCTCGCTCTGCCCTAATCCGGCCTCCGCTGCAGCTAGGCCCGCTGTCGCTTCTTCGAGCTGGGCTTTTATGACACCATCATCAAAAACAGCTATCAGATCCCCCTTTTTAACGTTATCGCCGGTTTCTACGTATATCTTTTTAATAATTTCCCCCCCTATCTTGGGGTGGACATTTACTGCGGCTGCTGGTTTAATATCTCCTGTCAGTTCCAGTATCCGCTGCAGGTTCGTTAACCTTGCTTCAGCCACCTGTACAGGTATGGTTTCTGTTTGATTAACAGTAACCTCTTTCTTTTCGCTGTGCCGAACATAGTTAAAAGTAGCATACCCAACAATGAGTAAAGCCAAAATAAAAGCAATAATGAGACCCGTTTTGTTTTTGAAAACCATCTTTTTTTCTGCCAAAGCCTTGAGCATTTCCATTATTTTTTTCATAGTTTCGCTTTTGAAAGCCACCTTGTTTTTCACCCTCCCTTTACGCAATCAAAAAAGTAAAGACCGACAGTACCAACCTTGCACAATTCGCTTGCCCCACGGACAGATAAGAATGATCCAGGGGATAAACCGGTCTGGCGCGTTTACCCTGGAATATTCGTCTCCTTCTTCTTCCAGTGCTTTCGATAAAGCATAATAAAATAGATTCGCCGTCTACATTAAAATCCCTTTTTTATACAGTTCTTCCTTGTTTTTAAACCGCGGTTCAACCTTAAAATGGGCTTAAGCCCTTGGTAAATCTAGGTATCTGCAAAAATAAATCTAATGTAGTATAGACTTTTTACTATTCTACAAGTCAATGGTATCAGCATTATTGGACTGGTAAATTATGTTGGTTGAAGTTCGGTTACAAAATACTGGTATCCTATTTCTTCAATAACTTCCGCGATCTCTTTGCTGAAATAACCGCTGTCCATTCTGAAAACGATGTTATCCGCTTCATCTCTTTAGGTTTGCAATGATTTCTTTTATTATTTCGGCAACGCCATTAGCACTACAGCGTAGTATTGCTTGTTTAGTTATGCCCGCTACGCCATTGGGGACGGTTCCATCGTCTTTCCTTCGGCCATTCGCTACGCTTCGAGGACGCTCGAACCGTCCCCATGGCTCCGCTAACTTTTAAATTACGCTGTAGTGTTAGATGTGTATGTATTTCCAGTAAGGCAGGCTGGAAGTCTGCTCCACCAGCCTGTAATATAAGCCTTTTTCTCACTCACAAAATGCCATCAGAATATTGTAACAGTTATTTCCCTTGTTGACCAGGATTGTATCCTTTAACGGGCAGGCTGGAAGCCTGCCCTACCCTGATTTCCTTCAATATTAACTGCTCTGCTATCTATGTCAATCACTATTTTTCTGATGCGCGCTGCTTTTCTGTATTAACCTTCCACCCCGAGGAAGCAAAAAGAACGTCCCCTTGCTTCCTGGAAGCAAGGGGAAGCAAGGGGACGTTCTTTTTGCTTCCTTGTTCAGTCCTTGCATTATTAGTTTTTATCCGCCAATAAAACCTCGGCAAGAGCAAAATCAAGCGGTGTGTCGATGTCTACCGAGCGTTCTTTCGGCATTATGTAAGCATATGTCTGTGGTCCATAGAAGGAATCATTTTTGAGAAAATAGTCCCATTGAATGAGGTAGATGGCGCCGTTTAACAGGTAAAACACAGGAAGCTGCTGGCGGATTTGATTTGCCTCGGGACGGATAAAATGTTCCAGGCAGTGGTCATCCGGAAGGGTGTTGATCAACCAGGAGTGGTGGGCGGTTTCGCAGACAGACACCACCGCTTTGGCCTGGCGTTCAATCATCAGCTTACAGGAATTAATGATATCTTCAGAGGAGCGAAGAGGGCTGGTTGGCTGAAGAATAGCCACCCAGTCAAACTTTTTTCCCCGGCTTTCGCACCAGGCCATTGCGTGCCGCAGTACGTCGCTGCTTTTTGCGCTGTCCGTGGCCAGTTCGGCAGGCCGTAAGAAAGGAACTTCGGCCCCCGCTGAAAGTGAAGCTTCCGCTATATCTTCGCCGTCTGTGGAAACAAGCAGAAAATCAAAAACGCCGCTAGCCAGAGCAGCTTTAATTGTATGGATAATCAGCGGTTTGCCGGCCAGGGGCTTGATGTTTTTTCCGGGAATCCCTTTTGATCCCGCACGGGCGGGGATAATTCCGAGGATCTTTTTGTCCTGGTAAATCTTAATCACCCCGTAAGCTCAAAAGCCCGCAGAGTCTGGCGGTATTCTTCCCACTGTCCGATGTCAAACCATTCACCATGGTGGGGGAAAACTCCAACTTTCAATCCCTTTTCCTTGGCCAGGTCGATCAAATCGGGCATCTGCAGTGCTTTCTCTTTTGAAACAAGGCCCAGGACCTCCGGCTCCAGAACATAAACCCCGCTGTTGACCAGGAAATGGAAGTTTGGTTTCTCGTTGATATTTTGAAGGCTGTCTTCGTCCACCTTTAAGACGCCGTAAGGTATGGTAAATTTTCGCAATGCTCCGAGGATGGTCAGCGCGTTTCCATGCTCCCGGTGGTACCTCAAGAGTTCGCCGTAATCTGTTTCCACGATAATGTCGCAGTTGGAAACGATAAAAGTTTCATTAAAGTCCCCGTTTAACAACCCCAGGGCGCCTGCTGTTCCCAGAGGCTCCTTTTCCTGGACAAAGCCTATCTTATATTTGCGGCCGTTGTTCTCTGCGAAATAAAGCCGCACTATATCCGCTTTATAGCCTAGGCTGATTGTAAAATCAGCAAAACCCTGGCCGTGGAATTTCTCCATAATTACTTCCACGATAGGCTTATCCCCGAGAGGGATCATCGGTTTGGGCAGTATTTTTGTAAACGGGTCCAGCCTGGCGCCCGTCCCGCCGGCCATGATGATTACCTTTTCTGTCCTTTTTTCTTTGCTGTTTCCGAAGACATCCCGGCAGAGAAGAAGGTCGACTACCCGCTGCTGGTCGTCAAGAAGCGGAATATGCCGGATGTCATGATCGAGCATTAGTTTGCGGACAACGCCCAGGTCGGTTCCGGTTTTAACGGTTTTAGGGTTTTTGCCCATAATTTCGGTCAGGCTGACATCCATGTTGACCCCGCGCAGAAGAGCCCGGCGGATATCCCCGTCGGTAATTATTCCCACCAGGCGCCGGTCGCGATCGGTCACCAGAAGCACCTGCATACCAGCCTTATCCATGCGCGGCAAGGCTTCGGAAAGCTTTTCCTCCGGCAGGGCGGTAATTTTTTTTAAATCCCTCTTATGCCAGGCCACATATACACCCTCTCTCGGAATCTTCAACTATTTCCCAGGTCAGAACTGTTTCCGCCGGTATATCAACAATCGCTTTACGCCCGATTACGGAGTCCCAGAACATTGGCGATATTCCCGTTCCCGGCCGTTTTGCCGCCAGGCAGTCTTCAGTAATTCTTTCGCCGGCCGGGATGTTTTTGCTGGAAACGATACTGCGTCTGGCTGCGGCGGCGATCTTTATTTCATCGGGAACCGGGGCTTTGAAACCGTTTCCAATGCTTTTTTCCACCAGGCGGATAACTTCCACCATATTATTTAATTCGTCCGGTTCCAGGGAACATTTATGGTCAGGACCCTCCATTTTGCGGTTTAATGTAAAATGTTTTTCAATTACTTCAGCTCCCATAGCTACCGCAGCAATGGGGACAGCGTATCCCATGGTGTGATCTGAATAACCTACGGGCAGGCCGAATGTCTGTTTGAGGGTGAGCATTGCTTTTAAATTTACATCTTCGGGAGGCGTTGGGTAGTTGGATGTGCAGTGCAGCAAAGTAATTTCTCCGGCACCCGAACTTTTGAGTATCTGGAAGGCTTTTTCAACTTCCTCCAAAGTTGACATTCCCGTAGACAGGATCACTTTCTTTCTCTTTCCGCCGATCCGCCGCAGTAAGGGCAGATTGGTTATTTCTCCGGAAGGAATCTTAAAACAGTCCAGGTTTAACTCGTCTAAAAAATCAACGCTTTCCAGGTCAAAAGGGGAGGAAAGAAAAGCAATCCCGCATCGGTCGCTATACTCTTTCAGCTTTCTGAAATCATCAAAGCTGAGTTCGAGCTTTTTAATCATCTCCAACTGACTTTCAACTTTATGGGGCATATTTTTTTGCTGGTACTGCGCCCTTTCGGCGAATGAAGTGACTATCTTTTCGGCCTTAAAGGTTTGAAACTTAACCGCATCCGCTCCGCTTTTGCAGGCAAGATCAACCATCCGCATGGCCAGGTCCAGACTGCCGTTATGATTTACACCTGCTTCGGCGATAATAAAAACCCTGCTGTTTTCTGTCATTATTGAATACTCACCTCACCGGGGCCTGGAAAATCAAGACGTTTTTCTAAAAGGGTTTTTCCAAGTGGAGTTTGTTCAAGTACGCTGACAATTTTTTCACTTGCCTTTCCGTCCCGGAAGGGATCGTAAGGGTTGACTGTTTTGGGCAGGCCGGCGCGGAATATCGGGTCGGTTAAAGCTTTTCGCAGGCCCTTAATAATGTCTTCCATGCGGCAGTTTACGTCCAGGACGCTTTCCGCCCTGATTCTGCCCTTCTGACGGTTACCTATGTTGACGGTTGGAACGTGGAAGCTGGGCGCTTCGATAATGCCGCTCGAGGAATTACCCACCACCGCTGAAGCAATCCGCATCAATCCGAGGTAACCCCGGGAACCCAGACTTGGTTTGAGCAGCACATTGTTTTTATTTAAAACATAATCCTGCCAGATTTGAACCACCGCCTGATAGCCTGCTTCCATGCCGGGATAGGTAATCACCTGCTGGTATTCATGAAATTGCTCCAGGGCCAGTGCAACTTCTTTTGCCTGAGTCCCTGTATCATTTGCGACGGTAATTGTTTCAGGGTGAAAAGTAATCAGCAGGGTAGGTATTTCGGGATCTATGTCGAAGCTGTTTTTAATTTCTGACGGTGGAAGATAATCAGAGGAGCATATATTTTCGATTCCGGTTGAGCCGACAACGTGAATCCGCCATGCCTCCTCGCCCATCTGTCTGATCCGGCGCCCATATTCCCAGGTTGAAACGAAATGAAGGTGGGCCATCTTTGTCAGGGCGTGGCGCATCTGTTCGTCAAGCGCACCCTCGGTTGATTCGCCGCCGGCGATGTGAGCGATCGGCACTCTGTAGATCAGGGCGCAGGCGGCGGGAGCAAGGAGTTCGTAGCGATCTCCCAGAAGAAGCAAAAAATCGGGCCTGTATTTCCCGATTACTGAAGCCATTTTAACGGTTGCCTCTCCGAGAGATCCGGCGATGGATTCATGATTATCGGAAGCCAACGAGAAGGGGACTGTTTCGGCAACGGCAAACCCGTCCTTTTTAATGTCCGAAATTGTGCCGCCCTTGTATGAGGCAAGATGATCGCCGGATGCAACCAGGATAAGATCGAGGTCCGTGCTGTCCGAAATTTTTTTCAGGACCGGTTTTAACAGGCCGTAATCGGCCCTTGTTGAAGAAAAGGCTATTATCCTGCGCAAACTGCTTTAACACCTCTGGAAGGATTGTTGACAATTACCGCAGGGTTTCCAAAGGCGGTTACGCCTGCGGGTATGTCCCTTGTAACAACCGCACCGGCGCCGATCAAAGCGCTTTCCCCGATAGTGATCCCCTGGATTATCCGTGCGCCTGCGCCGATAAACGCTTTCTCTTTTATTGTTACGTTTCCGCAAAGAACGGCTCCCGGCCCGACCTGGACCGAATGTCCGATCAAGCAGTCGTGTTCGACTATAGCCCCGGAATTAATGATCACATTTTCTTCTATAACAGCGCAGGGGTTGATAATTGACCCGGCCATTACCAGTGTCGCCGGGCCAAGTCTTACAGCCCGTGAGACTATTGAGTCCGGGTGCTTGAAAACGGGAAATTCAAAACCTTTGGACAGGCAGTATTCATAAAGGGTCTTTCTTTTCAGGTTGTTAAAACCCGCCATGCCCATGGCGGCATATTTGAGGAATTTATTGGAAAGGCTTGCAAGAATGCTGTCATTGCCGAGATAGGGTATCTCGTATCCTGTCAGGATGTTTTCTGGTTGAGGATCAACGCAGCCAACCGGTTTAAATTTCTTCGTCAGGAGGATTATTTCAACGACTACCCTTGCGTGGCAACCTGCTCCGATAATCACAATCGGCTTTTTATCCATGGGCATCTTCTGATATATTGTTGGCTTTCGATACATGGCCAATTGTATCACGAACTTTCCTTACAGATTCGTCAGTTAAAAAAGTAGCGCCGGGTAGATCTATACCCCTTTTATATCAAATCGTCCGCAATCTTATTTTTCTTTAGCCTTATTTTTAAGAAACAAACATGGCTGATTTGTGTATTGAAATAAAAAGGCTTATCCCGTGTGCTTCGGGGAATAAGCCTTTTTATAAGCTCTGTTTTATACTTACACGGTGTACAGCCTCGATTTGTACAGCCGTGTGTTTTGCGTAAACCATTCGATTGTTTGCGCAAGCCCTTCTTCCAGGGTGAACTGCGGTTTCCAGCCTGTCAGAACAACCGCCTTTTTGTTGTCGCAAAGCAGCCTTTCCACTTCACTGGCCTCCGGTCTTATCCTTGGGGAGTCAATTTCAATTTCCGTTTTTATACCGGAAATATTTTCGATAAGTTTAACAAGGTCTCCGATTGAGATTTCACTGCCGTTGCCCAGGTTGACTATTTCTCCCACACATTTTTCTGAGAATCCTACGCTTAAGATGCCTTTTACAGTATCACGGACAAAGTTTAAGTCCCTCGTAGGTGTGAGGCTTCCCAGGCGGACTGTTTTTTCTTTGCTCAGCATTTGTGTAATGATTGTCGGGACGATGGCGCGGGTAGACTGCCGCGGGCCGTAGGTGTTAAAAGGTCTTGCCACAGCAACGGGAAGGCCGAATGACCGGCAGTAGCTTAAAGCCAGCTGATCGGCGGCGATCTTCGTGGCGGCATAAGGGGACTGGGCCTGAAGCGGGTGTTCCTCATCGATAGGTACATATCTGGCCGTGCCGTAGACCTCGGAAGTTGAGGTGACAACTACTTTTTTTGTGCCCAGTTCCATGGCAGCCTGACATATGTTGTATGTGCCTTCAAGGTTGGTCTTTATATATGCAAGCGGTGATATGTAGGAGTAGGGGATACCTATTAAGGCAGCCAGGTGGAAAACAAGATCAACTTCCTGTAAACAGTTCTTTACACTGTCATAATCCCTGACATTGCCGGTGACGATCTCCATACTGGCAATTAAGGGGCTGTTTTCCAGCCACCCCCAGTCGTTGCGGGAGTTGTAACAAATTAAGGCTCTTACGTTGTGCCCCTGTCCAACCAACTCTTCGCACAAGTGAGAGCCTATAAAACCACCTGCTCCGGTCACCAGGATTTTCAAAGAAAAATGCCCCTTTCAATTTTCTTACTTAATTTAAGGAATCTAAAGACCTGCTGATCCATTCCTCAATTTTTTCCGCCGCCTTATTAAGACCTGTATAAAAAACGCAGGACTGTTCGATTATATTTCTTGATTTTTCAATTTGTTCAACAGTCTCTTCCTCTTCAACACGGGCAAATTTCTGGTAAGCAGGTGAAAAAATTGCATCAAGCCAGGGGAAAGCTTTTTGCTGTTCAAATATTTTTTGGTCTAAGTGCTTTAGTTTCTCTTTGAAAAGGTTTATCTTCTCAGGGGACGGCATTTCACCTGCGCTGTATAGTTCATCAAGTTTCTGTGATACTTGCAGCCCTGAGCGGGCATACTTTTTTACCCTTCTTAAGCTTTTTTTTGTTTCCTTTAAATCAAAACATATTTTTTTGATCACATCAAGAGAAATATCTTTTTTTACGGCCAGTTTATTTATTGTTTCGTCAATAGGATACTCTTTTGTCATGTACCTGTCTACTGCTTCCCTGAAGGGCATTTCTTCAGTACCTGGAATTCTGGCCCCGCCTTCGGTAGAGTTGATTATTTTTATATGATCTTTGACCAGGGGGATCTCTTCTTCGTACCAGTGTAAGAAGCAGGCCAGGGAAAGACTTGTTTCAACTTTTTTGCCTCCCCCGTACCCCTCTACTTCAACCAACTGTTCGTTGCCGGATAAGTTGCGCCCCTTGTAGATTGTCCTTTGTGAATGTGTTTTACCTTCTGTATAGGCGAGGTCCTGCCCGATGAAGATAATTGGATCAAGGCCTGCTTTTACAGCCAGGTCAAAGGAAACATTGGCTACCGAAGGGCCGCCCTTTAATAGGGTCCTTTTCTCATCAATGAATCTCTCCAGCCAGGTCATGAAGTAAGGATCGTATGCTCCAACAATTTTTGGCCCTTTAAAGTTGGCGGGGATGCTTTTATAAGTTACGGGAGAAAAGATCAATACAGAATCTTTAACTTCCACATTTTCGAAATTTGCCGCGTTGGGTTCTCCCCCGTCAACAGTGACGACTATATCTGGTTCCATTCCGATGCTTAATACTGCTTTAAAAGCGGTTCCGGCCGCAATAATAACCGCCTTATTTTTAATTTCTTTGAGAAGGCGTATATTCTTATCCAGTGATGGTCCCGCAGCAACAATTACTCCCGGAACGCCCTTGAATGGCCCGCAAAGTACGTCTACGTCCGGGGCTTGAATTGTTGCCGGAAGGTTATATAAAAAGTTTTCGGTCCAGTCGAAGGAAAAACGCATCAAAGTATTCGAGCATAAGATATGATCAGCTACAACAGCGTTTACAGAATCCTCGAGTTTCTTAAAGCTATCACCCGCATTGCGCAGTACGGGCAAATATGCCAGGAGCTTAAGTTTTTCAGGCTGGTAGATGTTCAGTTGCCTTTCAATTAGTTTGAGAATATCTTTTTTTTCGGCGCCAAAGTATAAAGCAATGTTTTCACTGTTAATCAGGGAAGTGAGGTCAACAGCGTTTAAGGCGGTTTTAAATGTTGACAGGTCAGGCTCCATGGCCACAATTTTTGCTTTTGGATATAATAGACTCAATCTGTTAAGGTGGTAACCCAGGCCGATTCCACAGACAAGCAGCGTATCGTCTTCCGCCGCATAGATATTTTGAGCCCACCGGGCGGCCTCTCTCACCGGGTCATAGGCGCTGTGCAGGTGGTAGACTTTTTTGTTATGAGATACTTTCAGAGTAGGCAGTCCATTCTTCGCCGGGACTACTTCACCAAGAGATGTCGTCTGTGATAATCTGTCCGCCAGATCAGGATATCTGTTTTTAAATGCGGAAAGATTTTTTCTGGATAAGTTGCACATAGCTTTTCCCCTTAGACCGGATTTTCAAATTAAGATAAAATGCACGTGTTTACCTGTTCCACAAAAGGCACAAGTTCGTACTCCAGCAGATCGCCGATCAGAACGTAATCGTCATTTTCCCAAGCGTCAAGTAAACTGGTTAGATAATTGCCAAGTTCTTCTAGTTCTTGACAATCAAATGATTTTATGTTTTTTAAGAATCCTGCCAGCCAGCGTAATCCATCCGTAGCCTTGGTAAAAAAGTAGGCCCCGTCTGCTTCATTGCCGTTATGCATCAATTCTGCGATAGCCATAAGGCCTTTGGCTAACATGGGCAAATAATCAACTGCGGACTGATAGAACTCATTATTGGATAAATCGTTTGGTTTTTCAACAGCCATTTCTCCTGCCTCCTAAAAACTTTTTTGAATGAACCTTGGCGAAGGTGTGATGTTTCTCCCATAGGCTTGAAAAGTATCCCTTGTTTTTTTCAAGGTTTTGTTTTCTTGTGTTTTTGTTAGAATGCAGTTAGTCATCAAATTTTGCAGTGAACCCATCTTTTTTTTGACTTCTTCAGCCTCGTTGATAAGTTCTGAAAAAGCGTCTCTGACCATAAGAGATATGAAAAGGGAAGAGCGATCATTGTACAGACTCAAGTCCGTAATCCTTTCTCTTATTTCTGCTTCCATCCGCCATATCTGTGTTGCTTTTTCCCAGTTGCCCAGTTTTACCTCGTTTTCGGTTAAAAATATTAATTCCTTAAGGCTGGAATAGGCGCTTTTCTGTTTTTGTATGACAGTCATTAGTTCATCTGCGGTACAGGTCATCTTTATACCCCTATTTTACAGGCGCCCTTGGCCCATGAGTCTTTTATTTCAGTAAGAAGTTCGGTTATCTCATTAAGAATTGCGACATCTTTTTTGATGTTTGCCTGGATGAGCCGAAAATGCATATACTCATATAATCTTTCGAGATTAATGGCGAAATCACCGGCCTCAAAGTTCAAGCTTGCCCGTAATTCATTGATTATTTTTTGACTTCGGCTTAAAAGGTAGTTTGTTTTTGCTATTTCACCCTGTTGGATAGTTTCCTTTGCCTGGTCGATGAAACTCAAAGCTCCCTCATAGAGCATAAGGACAAGCTTTTCGGGCGGGGCTGTGATAATGTTATTCTGAGCGTAGGCGTCTACCTGTTCATTGATCATTCTGATATCCCCCTTGATCTTCTTTCTTTAATCACTGTTTAAACGCTGAAATTTGATTCTCCAGCCATGTGCTCGTTAAATTGAACTGGCTGATCAACTTTTCCATCTGTGTGAACTGGCTCTCCAACTGCTGCTGTCTAATTTCCAGCCGGTCGTTCATATCTTTAATTGAAGCGTTTAAAAACTTTATCTCTTTTTCGTAAGCTTTTTGGTGTACGGATATAAGACCGTTTCCATCATTGATCTGACGGTTAATATCATCTATTAAGCGTACTGAAATTCCATTTTCACTTTCCCCAAAAAGATCGGCCAGGGCTGCTGATTTGTTTTGGGCGGCTGATTTCAGTTTGCTTTCGTCTAAAACTAATTTACCGTCACGATCTACGGTAATCCCTGCCTGTGATAACCTGCTCAAACTCGTTGAAGCTCCTTCAACAGGCGCGATAGTCTTCCTCCAGATGGACTGAACCAGGGACTGTAAAGATATATCTCCGCTTAACGTACCTTCCTTATCCAAATCATCGTTAATTAAACTGATCACTTCATTGTACTGGTTGACGAAATCACTGACCTTGCTTACAGTCGATTCATAATCGGGCTCAACTTCTATGCTTGCTTCTCCTGAAGTCAACAGGGTAATGTTTAATCCTGGAATAATATCTGAAACTTCATTCGAATCGCTGTAAAAAGTTGCCCCTCCGTTAATTTCCGATATTGAGAAAGCGGCGTTGGCGCCTAAGTCCTGTTGAGCGTTTAATATGTCCAGGGTGGCTAAGAGATTCCCGCTTGTATCTGATAAAGATATACCGATACTGCCGGTTTTGCTTGATTTAAGACCAATTTTGTCTGATACGGGATCATAGCTGGCATAAGCTTGAGCATCAGAACTGTTTATCCGGCTGATTATGTCGTTTAATGAATCAACCGTAGTGTCGTAATCTATTGACACACCGTTGATTGTAAAACTGCCGCTGGTTGTGGAAAGAAGTCCGTTTCTCAAACGCGAATCGTCCAAAATTGCATCTGTTTTGGTCATTCCCAGATTCGCCTGGCTGGTTTTCGTATAAGGACCGCTTCCCTGTACCGGAGCGGCCAAAAGGCGTGTAGCGGTAAGAAAGTTGCTTGAATCAGCGCCCTGGCCAAGTTTCAGATTGTCGGGATCGTCGCTGGTCAAAACAAGGCGGTCGGTTTCATAACTTGCTGTAACTCCTGTTGTTGCAGATTGTTCATTGATCCGGTCGACCACATTGACAAGATTATCATTGGCAGCGTTCAGAGTAAATGTGTAGTTGTTGATTGTAAAGGTCCCGCTTGTGGGTGTAATGGCAAAACCGGCTTCGCTGCTGTTTAAAACAGCATTGGTGTTAATGGGCTGGCCGATTGTCCCGGTGCTCTGCGTTTTTGTTCCGGTGGCTGTGCTGGTTATGTTAAAATGATATGTTTCCGGCAGGGAATTACTACCTGCCGCAGCTCTAAGTACCGATTCATTATTAACCGTGGTGGTTTTACCAGAGAAGGAACTGGACAGGTTCAAATCTGACAGTGCGTTTTTCAGGGAAAGGAGTTTGGTGTTGATTGTACCCCAGGCATTTTTTTTGGCGGTTAAATTTGTAACCCTTGTTTCCATATTGGTTACAGGCTGTTTTTCAAGCTGCATTAACGCCTTAATTATGCTGTCTGTATCAATGCCGGAGCTAATTCCTGTAATCTGAATGGTTGACATAATTCCAGCTTCCTTTTCTATACATAATCATCCATGAATGTTCCCACAGCATTTTTTATTTGGTCCAGTATATCCAGAAATTTTTCCTCGGGAATTTCTTTAATTATTTTTTCCGGACACCTGGTTGGATCGACGACTTGTACTATAAGCTGTTTAGTAGCTTCATGGAATTTGAAACGCAGATCATAACCAATAAAAATTGCCAGCTTATTTAAAGTTTCGGTGTCTGCTTTTATTGCTTTGATTTTTTCTTCCGCTGCTGCGGTTTTTCCGGCATTTGAATCATCTTCATTTCTAACCTGCGAATTTTTTTGAACCGGCTTTAAATCCTGTTGTGAAGCCGTATCATTAATAGCCCGAACGGTGTTTACATCTTCCATTTTCATAGACCATCATCTTTTTCGAATCCCAAAGGACCATCTAAAAAGAAGTATTTTGTTTCCCCTTAACAGGAGGGACGGCCGGATACTATAATACGCCGGCCGGTCCTGATAAAGGGTTCCAAAATTTATCTCATCAAAGAGAGTATCTGCGAGGGTATTTGGTTTGCCTGAGCTAACATAGCCATGCCGGTTTGCTGCAGGATCTGGTTTCTTGAGAAAGTGGTCATTTCTTTGGCCATATCCAAATCCCGGATTCTTGACTCGGCTACGGTGAGGTTCTGGGTCATGTTTCCCAGGTTGGTAATCGTATGCTCAAGGCGGTTTTGATAAGCGCCGAGCTGTGACCTGCGGGTGGCAAGTTTTTCAATGGCGTTCTGCACTTTCGTGATCGCCGCATTTGCCCCGGTCACTGTACCCAGAGATAATGTTCCTCCCGTTACTATAGCGGAAAAGGCTGCTCTGTTAATGGCAATGGTCATTTTTTCGGCCCCCTGGGCCCCGATCTGGAAGGCCTTGCCGGCTGAGAAGCCGCCGCTCAACAGTTTGATGCTGTTGAAGTTGACATTGCCCGCCATCTGATCGATTTGTGCTTTCAAAGCGCTGTATTCGGCGTTAATCTTTGCCCGGTCTGTATTGTTCAGACTGTTGGTTGCGGCTTCGGTGGCCAGGTCTTCCAAGCGGACGAGGATGCCGTTCATGGTGTCCAGCGCACCCTCACCGGTCTGGATCAGCGAGATTGCATCCTGGGCGTTCAACTGGGCTCTTTCCATACCCTTAAGCTGAGCCCTCATTTTTTCCGAGATGGCCAGCCCCGCGGCATCATCGGCTGCACGGTTGATTCGCAATCCGGAAGACAATTTTTCAAGGTTCTTGGAAATGTTGGTCTGGGTGATACTAAGGTTTTTATTGGCATCCAGTGCCATGGTATTATTATAAATGTACACTTCTTTTTTCACTCCTTTTTAAGTTTTGAGTTTCGTGCCTTTTTACGGCCGTTTAGAAAGGCACAAAAACTTTTATTTGTGTATAGAATCGGTAAAAAGACTGGTTAACTTAAGGGTCTTGCAGGTTATCCGGCTTACAAATTGTAAATTATTTTTCAACAAAAAGAAAAAGACCTTCAAGGTCTTTGGAAAGGTTTTATATCTGTTCGTGTCAACTTATAAAGTTCAACAAGCTTATTTGCAGAACTTTTGCAGTGCAGGACAGGGTGGCCTGATAGGTGAGCATGCGTGAGGCCAGTTCGGTTGTTGCCGTTTCTATATCAGTATCCTGTAGGCCAGCCAGAGATTTTTGCAGGTTTGCATTTTGATTTTCCAAAACCGTTTTGATCATCTCCAGGCGGTTGCTTTTAGCGCCTGCCTCGGCGCGGGCCTGGATAAAGAGGTTTTGATCGTTAGTCAGGTTTTCCATCAGTGCGTTTACAGCCGAGGAATCTTTTGCGTCCAGAGCATCCTTAAGGTCTAAAAGATGTGTGAAGACGCTGCTGTCGATAAAAAGCGACTGACCGTTGAAACTAACAGTTACGCTAGCCCGGGGCAGAATCTCCCTGGTCGAATCATAGAATATTGTGTCTGTGATGGAAGGATTGATGATCACTTCTTCCCCTCCCCCCATATCTTCTTGCCTTATAAAGGGCTGTTTTCCCTTGCTGTTGCTGAAAATGTAATTATCTTCAACTGACGTGTTGGCAACATCAATCAACTGGTTAATCAAAGTGTCAACCTTTATGGCGTAGGCTTCGAAATCAGTGGAATTATTGCCTGTATTGCTGGCTGAAAGAGCGATGTCGAGTGCGCTTTGCATTACCTGGTTGGCGCTGCCGAAAGCGCTGTCAGCCCCATTTAACCATGAGATCCCGTTATCTATGTTGCTGTTGTACTGCTCATGGCAGGCCAGGTTTTTTTTTATAGAAAAAAATTTCCAGAGGCTGGAAGGATCGTCGCTGATTTGCTGCATTTTTTGTCCTGAAGAAATTTTCTGCTGTAAACCGGCTATTTCCCGGATGCTTTGCTGTAAATTGCTGATTGTGTTTAAAACGTTCATATTATTTGTAACACGCATTTTAAAGTACCCCTTCCCGCTAAGTCCGGTTAATCAATGTATCCAGCATGTCATCAAAAATACTCATGGCCTTTGATAATGCCTGGTAAGAAAACTGGTACTGCATTAACATGGTGAGTTCCTCGTCTATTGAAACACCGGAGAGAGACTGGCGCTGGGCTTCAAATTGTAAGCCGATGGAATTAAAAGTTTCAGCATTTTTGCCGGCCTGACTTTGGTCTGAGCCAATTTTTGTGAGCAGTTGGCTGTAATAACCTGCCAGGCTCTTATTGCCTAACTCCAAATAATCGGCTATGTCATTTATATCAGCTATGGCCGTTGCATTTCTGCCGTCACTGGGGGAGGAACTGCCTTTAGCAGCCGCGATATTATTTGGGTTATTTAGAATATCCTCGTTGACCGAGATCTCTTTGTTTCCGGCGGCATTATCCTGTAAATCAAAGAAAGCCACGCCCTGTGCATCGTTTAAAGTATATCCGTCTTCATGAATTTCGTTAACCTTGTCAGCCAGTGTCTGAATAAATAAATTCATTTTGTCCTGATAGTCTTCAACAGATTGTTTTGCCGCCAGAAGGCCGCCCAATCCTCCTTTTCCCGATGACAGATCGTTCTCGGACAGGGGTGTAACGTCCTGTCCTTCAACGATTGTTTTTCCACAAACGACTACATTCGCCGTGTTGTTATCGTTAATAATAATTGTGATATCTGAAAGTTTGGACATCTCATTAAGCAGAAAGTCCCTTTGGTCCATTAGAGTGTTATTTTCCGCGGTTACACATTTTTTTAACGCCTGGTTAACGGCGGCCAACTTGGCCGCAAGCTGGTTTATCTCTGAGACCTTGGAAGTTAAAGAATTCTCAATTTCAGTATGGGCAATTTCCATTTGAGAAGTAAGATAGTTAAGATAAGTAGTTAAGTCAACTGCAGTCTGAGCTACATTCTGACGGGCCGAGGCTTCCTGGGGGCTGTTGCTCAATTCCTGCCAGGAGTTCCAGAACTCTGTTAAGAGTGAGCTAACCCCGGCGCTGGTTGTATCTGTGAAAAGAAATGCTACCTTAGCCAATTCAGTTTCCTGTTCTTCCCAGTACCCAATTTCAGAAAGATTTGCTCTAAGCTGGGGATCAAGAAAATCATCCCGCATTCGCTGGATATTCTTTATCATTACTCCTGCATTTAGTTGTTCGTGATGCAGTGAAGGCGGCAAAGATGTTCCAGTGGCTGAAAGAACAGCCCTTTCGCGTGAATAACCTTCAGTATTTGCGTTTGCAATATTATTTTGGGTTGTTTCCATAGCCTGTTGGTAAGATGACAGGCTGCGGCGGATTATTTCCAGACCCGAAAAAGTCCCGGACATAGGACACTCTCCTAATAGTGTTATTTTATCCTAAAAAACCCTGTCGATCATTTGATTGACCTGAAGTGTTTCTTTTACTTTGCCTTTGGGATTGTACACTTTTTGCTGTTCCGGTGTGCATAGTACAGATAGGATTTGATAGTGGAAGTTAATACCGTTTTGGCTGAGTAAGGCGTTCGTCTGGCATTTTTCCTTTAACTGCTGCACCAGGTTGACGATATTATTTTTTAACTGTGTTAATTCCGCTTTTTCTTCGTAAGGATATTCCTTATTCTGGTTTAAACACTCAAGTTTTTTTAAGTTTAAAAAATTTAATTTATCATTGGTTTCTGATATAAAATCATTGGCCTTGCTCAGTTCCTTTAAATTTCCTTCCCGGAGCGCATGCTGTTGTGTTTCGGCCGCACTGACAAGTTTCTTGGCCAGGGCTAGTTCCAGGTCTAAAATTTCCTCGAGTGAAAGCTGTTTGTTAGACATTTCAGATCTTCCCTTAACGCTTTTGATCTTTTATTGAGTTTATTTCCTCAGAAAGACCATTGATAATTTCTTCTTCATCTACTTCAAAAGATCCGTCTTCAATTTGTTGCTGAATACTTTCAATTAAGTCCTGACGCACATCTGAAAGACCGCCTAGCTTTTGATGGAAAAATTGTATTTCCCTTGCTTCCGGTGAGATATTAAGCAAGCTGTTTTCTTCTTCAGTACCGGCGTCTTTTTTAGCCCGAGGATTCTTAGTCTGCTTTAACTCGCTGCGGTATATTTCTAAAAGCTTTTGAGCATTGCTGCTTTCATTTATTTTCATCACAATCACCCCGATGAATATTTTATCTCCTTTTTCTCTATTCGGCACAAATAAAATACTACTTTAGTCCTTTTTTAAAAAAATTTTATTCCTCTTTATTTCTTATTTCCTTTTTCCTGTTTGAGGGTTTTAAAAATCCTGACAGACGGTCCCTGATTAGTGTGGGGTTATAACCGGCTTGGAGAGAGATAATTCCTTCCATCATCAGTTGCCTGATCAGGATTTCCTTTTTGCTGAGGTTGCCCAATTTTGTGGCGATAGGAAGCCAGATAACATTAGCGCTTCCCACCCCGTACAGGGTGGCAATAAATGCCACGGCTATGGCTGGACCCAGTTTGTCGGGTGTACTCATTTCTCCCAGAACTTGAACTAAGCCCATAACTGTCCCGATGATACCCATAGTAGGCGCATAACCGCCGGCTGCTTCGAAAATATGTTTGCCGGTCTGATGGCGTTCTTCGGTGGCATAAATTTCCACTTCAAGCGTATTCTTAACAAGCTCCGGATCGTTGCCGTCTACAAGGAGTTGCAAACCTTTTCTAAGAAAAGGATCATTTACATCGGAAAGCCTGTTTTCCAGCTGCAATAAACCTTCTCTTCGTGAGATTTCAGCCAGTTCAACAATTTTTTCGATCACTTCTCCCGGTTCCGGTACCTTTTGAGTCAGGACAATTTTAACCAGACCGGGAATCGTCTTTATTTCTTTCATTGAGAAACTTGCTATAGTCGCTCCTATTGTACCTCCGAAAACAATCATGGCGGCTGTCTTTTGCATAAGCGCGGCTGCGCTGCCCCCTTCCAACAGGAAACCGCCGACTAGAAATATAATTGCCCCGAACATTCCAATAAGAATTGTAGGGTCCAAGATTTTTTCTCCTTTATTTATTAGTTAATGATCCTGGTTCCGATACCTGGTATTCACTCCGCAAAATAACTATATCAACCCGCCGGTTCATCTGGCGGTGCGCTTCCGTGTCATTGGGGACCATAGGCCTGTATTCACCATAAGCGGAGGCGGAAAGTCTTTCTGGTGGAAACGAGTGTTCATTGATTAATTCCTTAACTACTGTAGTGGCACGGGCGGACGACAGTTCCCAGTTGGATGGGTAGTTCGGGCTGTTAATGGGCAAGTTGCAGGTGTGTCCTTCTACCCTTATATAGTTGGGGACTTTACGCAGCATAGGCGCTATCTGTTTGATTATTTCCCCTGCTTGTTGGGTTAATTCGGAAGAGCCGATCACAAATAGAACTTCTTCCTGAAAACTTATTACAATCCCTCTGCTCTCATTGGACACCGAAACTTTTAATTGAAGGCCGCTCTTCTCAATATAACTGGTCAGTTGCTTCTTGATATCCGACAATGTCATCAAATCCTGCTGATCTTTTTCGGGTATGGGTAGTCTTGATCCCGACTGTCCAGTTGAAGCTGATGGGCCGCCGTTCATTAGAACCATTCCGCCCCCTCCCATAGCCTGACTTAATGATTGCGATAAATATTTAAATTTCTCGAGGTCCAATTGGCCCAGTGAGTACATAACTATAAAAAAAATTAGCAGCAGAGTAATCAAATCTGCATAGGTGACCAGCCAGCGTTCAGAACCTCCGTGGCTTTCCTGACTTTTTCTGGCTCTTAACATAAATCACACCGCTTTCAGGGAATAATACCTCGCTTTTTTTTACATCGGCTTTTTCCGTTCAATGCTGTAGGACCTATTAAAAAGGTTTAAATAAAAAGGGGTAATTTTTTAGATCGAATTTGAATTATGAGACTTGACAAAATAATTAAATAGTAAGAAAATACAATATAAACAAATTATACTCGTCTTTGACACATTTGTAAAAATTATGAGGAGCGTATAAAACAGTTTTTACGTATATTACCAGTATATATGTTAAATATTACTAATTAATCAGTGCAGGATAAAAAAATAATTCAAATTCGACAATATGTTACAAAATTCTACAATATTCGATAGAGGAAAATTCTTCTGCATGGTGAATTAAAAAAATATGTAAAAAAATAAGATAATATGTCTTATCTGTAATATTAACCATGGAAAAACAGGGAATATCTAAAAAATATAGAAGTATTTCTCACCTCAATAAGTCTTATTGCCAATAGGTAGTGGCCTATTACCTATTGGCAATTGACCACTACCTATTTCTATCAGCAGGCCTCCGGTTACTTAAGTGCATATACTGTTTTTTAAAGTTCAATAGAGGAAGTTAAAAGAGCATTATTACAATATATGGTACGCCGACAATGGTAATTATGGATATAAATGATTGCGCAACCAGGAAGTAACATAATAGTATTTTGATAATTAACTACCTGGCAATATAAATACCTTTTTAGAACAGTACAATATTTCTGCAAAGGAGTGAAATAAAGTGTCTTTGTTTGGAAATGAACATATTGGTTTGCTGGCAAAGTACCTCAGTGTAGAAACCATGCGGCAAAAGTTGGTAGCTCAGAATATAGCCAACATTAGTACTCCGGGCTATAAAAGCCTTAACTTGCGCTTTGAGGATCATTTACAGGATGCCCTGAATACGGACAAGATAAGTCTGGAAACTTTTTTGGGAAATCATATCAGTAATATCCCGGATCCAAACAAAGTGGAACCGTCTGTCGAAAAAAATGATACCGCTGGAATGAGCGCAGATTTAAACAACGTTAATCTGGAACATGAAATGACGGTTCTGTCGGCAAACACAATTCAATACAATCTGGTCATGCAGAGATTGACTGATAAACTCCAGACACTCAGCTATGTTATTACATCAAGGGGGCGTTAAAAAATGAGTTTAAGCTTTAAAAGTTTTGAGATAAGCGAGTCCGGTCTGGCGGCAGAGAAAATGCGTCTGAATCTGATTGCCGCTAATTTAGCGAACATCAACACTACCAGGACCAGCAGCGGAGGGCCATATAAAAGAAAGGCTCCTGTTTTTGAGGATAAACTTCAGCTGGAAAGAGAGAGTAATCAGGATTATAAAATTAAGGATGGCGGGGTTAAAGTAAGTTACATCTGGGAAGATCAAAGCCCTCCAAGGCTTGCGTATGAACCGAATAATCCTGAAGCGGATCAGCAGGGTTTTGTGGCTTATCCGAACATTAATGTGGCTAGCGAGATGATCGATCTGATCACTGCATCAAGAGCCTATGAGGCAAACTTAATGACATTGGAAGCGGCGAAAACCATGGCTCAGAAGGCTCTGGAACTGAGTAGGTAAAAAGGAGGGTTTCTTTTATGCAGGTGAATAATATTTCTGCTTCTTCTGTTATACATACAGTTGAACCGGCACAAAAAGATAACGCGCAATCTTTCGGCCAATATTTATCGGAACAGGTTGAAAAAGTAAATGAAGCGCAGTTAAAAACAGAAGAGGTAACTAAACAATTCCTGTCCGGAAATGTACAAGATATTCATCAAGTCCTAATTGCAGCGCAGGAATCCAAAATAACCCTGCAGCTGGCGGTAGAAATACGTAATAGGGTAATTGAAGCATATCAAGAGATTTCAAGAATGTCTGTGTAGTTAAAAGTTATTTCCGCTTTTGTGTTTTAAGGGGGAGTGTTTTTTAAATGAACTGGGCAAATTTGCCTGCAGAAGCAAGTAAAAGCTGGCAGACCTTGCAGCCGAAACGTAGGATATTAATTGCCTCAGTTGGTGTGGGTGTGATATTCTGTGTGTTTTTTGCTTATATTCTGCTGAACCACACATCTTATGCGCCTTTATTTACCGGACTCGATCCTAATGAAGCCGGTTCAATGGTTGAAAAATTAAAAGAACAAAATGTGCCCTATCGTTTAAGTGATCAGGGGAAAACAATCCTCGTGCCCGAAAAGCAGGTTTATGAAACAAGAATTGGGCTGGCCAGCAGCGGAGCTCTTGGACAAGGGGAGGGCTTTGAACTTTTTGATCAGACCAAGTTGGGTATAACGGACTTTGAACAGCAGGTACAATACCAACGGGCTCTGCAAGAGGAACTGAGGAGGACGATAACTCAATTAGACGAAGTTGAGCAGGCAAGGATTCACCTGGTTCTTCCTCAGAAGTCAGTTTTTATTGAACAGGAAAGTCCGTCTTCCGCTTCCATAGTACTGAAGTTAAAACCGATGGTAGTGTTGAAACCTAATCAGATTAAAGGGATTGTCGACTTGGCGGTAGGAAGCGTGGAAGGCCTCAAACCCGAAAATGTTCATGTTGTTGACACAAATGGAAATGTATTGGATGTGGAAGAAAAAAGTTCTATTGCCGGGGGCATGATGGAGCAGCACCAGGTTAAAACTTCTTATGAAAACGCCATGGAAAAACGCATCCAGACAATGTTGGAAAAAATCTTCGGGATGGGCAAAACTGTTGTTATGGTGACGGCTGATCTCGATTTTAACAAACAGGAGATACAAGCGGATACATACCAGCAGGGTCCTATAGTCAGTGAACAGTTGATCAAGGAAAATGTCTCATCTTCCGAATCGTCCGGTGTTCCCGGGACCACGAGCAATTCAGAAGTCAGTCAGCAGACAGAAAACGGCAAAACCCCGCGTATTGAAACAATACGTAATTACCAGCCGATTAGCAGACAGGAAAAGATTTACCCGGCAGTTGGAAATCTGCAGCGCCTGTCAATTGCCGTAGCGGTTGACGCCCGCCTTTCACAGGATATTGAGCAGCAGATTACAAATGTTGTAAGTTCTGCCGCAGGTTTGAACCAGAGCCGGGGTGATCAGTTGACGATCAGCACGCTTGCTTTCGATAAGTCCTCCGAACTGGAGGCAGAGGCTGAAATGGCCCGGCAGGAAACAGCGCAAAGGAAAGAACAGCAGCAAAAATTAATTTTCACAGGTATTGCAGGGTTTATTGGAATAATTGTCCTATTCTTCCTGATCAAAGCAATTCTAAACAGAATATTCCAGAGCAGGGGAATGGAAATTGAAGAATTGCAGTCTATTCAGGAACTACAGGTTAGAGAAGTAGCTGCACAACCTACTATTGAAGATAAGGTGCGTTACCTGGCAAAACAACAACCGGCTGAAGTGGCGGAAATAATAAAAGTATGGCTGGCAGAAAATCATTAATAAAAGAAATATAAAGGTGAAGATTCATGGAAACGGAAAAGTCACTTGAAAATATTGAATCCGGCCTGGTTTTAAGCGGGAAAGCGGCTCAAAGAAATATTGAATCAATGGGGCAGGAAAAAAACGCCAGAAGATTAACCCCTTTACAGAAAGTGGCCATTGTTCTTATTTCTATGGGTTCTGATCTTTCCAGCCAGATTCTTAAATACGATTTTTATCAGGAAGATATTGAACGTATAACAGAGGCTATAACAAAGCTGGGCAAAATACCGAAATCGGTCCGTGAGAACGTTCTTGAAGAATTTAAGGAATTAAAACAAGCTAAAACTTACATTATACAGGGAGGCACTAAATACGCGCAGGAGTTATTGGAAAAGACTGTCGGGCACCAGCGTGCTCAAGAGATAATTAAAAAACTGACCTGGGAAGCGAAGACAATTCCCTTTGCCAGTTTACGCAAGACAGATCCCCTCTATCTGTTTAATTTTATTAGAGAGGAGCACCCTCAAACTATAGCTATGATTTTATCATATTTAGAACCGGAAAAAGCCGCTCAAATATTGTCTTCCCTGCCAAAGGAAATGCAAAGCGATATTGCCCGCCGTATAGCGGTTATGGATCGTTCTAATCCTGAAGTCGTCAAGGAAGTTGAAAAAGTACTGGAAACCCGTTTGGCGTCAGTCGTTAAACAGGGCCAGACGATTATAGGGGGTATACCATCAATAGTTGAAATATTAAATTTGAGCGATCGAAATACTGAAAAGACAATCTTGGAAGAACTGGAAAGCAAAGCTCCGGAACTGGCGGAAGCTATCCGGAAAAAGCTGCTTGTATTTGAGGATATTGTTAAATTGGATGACATTTCAATACAGCGGATCCTAAGGGAGGTTGACGGTAAGGATTTAGCACTGGCTCTGCGGGGATCCGGTGAAGACGTCCGAGGTTGTATTTTTAACAACCAATCTAAGAGAGCCGGTGAAATGTTGAAAGAGGAGCTTGATTTTATGGGACCGGTGCGCTTAAAACAGGTCGAAGAAGCACAGGCCAAAATTGTCAAGGTTATCCGGACTCTGGAAGAAAGCGGGGAAATAATTATTTCAAGGGGTGGCGAGGATGCCATTATTATCTAACAGGATAATTAGAAAACCACTGATATCTCAAGTTCGCAAGGTTTGTTTAATTTGTGAAAACAGTACAAACGAACAGGAATATACGGCGCCCTTGGGGGTTACTGCGGGAGATATCAACAGCCATGATCCTGGTTCTAAGCTGTATGCGAACGATGAGGCTGAAAAAATTCTTGAAAAAGCCCGTGTTGAAGCAGAAGAAATCTTTTTCCAGGCTAAAAAAGAGGGCTCTCAGGCAGGTTACCGGGAAAGCCTTGAAAAAGCCAATCAGGAAGCCGAGGGAATCCGTCAGAAAGCGCTCCATCTTTTAAGAGAGGCTCATGAGGTAAAACGAAAAACGTTTGAAGGTATGGAAGAGGAAATAGTTCTTCTTTCCTGTGAAATTGCCGAAAGAATCGTCAACAAACAATTAACCGTTGAACCGGAAATAGTTTATGAAATCGCCAAAGAAGCAATTGGAGCAGTCTCTGATAAAGAGCGGGTAGATTTAATGGTCAACGCGCAAGATTTTGACATATTCCAGAAGCACCGGGAAGATATCTTAAGAAGACTCCCTGGCGGCGCCAAGTTAAATATTTTAGCTGAACCCTCAATAAAACAAGGTGGCTTAAAAATCAGGACATCAAGAGAAGAAGTTGACGCTACTTTGGATAATCGATGGAAAGTTTTAAAAACTAATCTTGTTAAGGGGCATACGGATGTTTAAAAATATTCCGTCAGTGAATTTAAAATATTATCACGAGCGAATTAAAAAAGCTCAATTGATTAGAGCATGCGGCCTGGTTAAAAAGGTTACCGGTCTGCTTATTGAAACTACTGGCTCAACTTCCTTTATAGGTGAGTTGTGTTATATCAAAGTCCCTCAAATTGATCAGCCTGTCCTTGCCGAGGTAATCGGTTTCCATGAAGGAAGTTCTTTAATAATGCCTCTTGGAGATCTAAAAGGTGTTTACCCGGGGTGCCCTGTGATTCCGACAGGCCATCCTTTGCTTATTAAGGTTGGAGAAAATATTCGCGGTCGTGTTCTTAACGGGCTTGGGCAGCCGCTTGATGAAAAACCACTTGACGAAGGCGGGATTTTCTGGCCGGTTGACAATCTTCCGCCAAACCCCCTTACCCGCCGTCAGGTAAATGAGGTTTTAGCAACAGGAATAAGAGCTATTGATTCGTTATTGACTTGCGGCAAAGGACAGCGGTTAGGTTTGTTTTCCGGAAGCGGTGTAGGAAAAAGTACTTTGTTAGGTATGATAGCCCGCTATTCCAAAGCACAAGTTAATGTAATTGCGCTGGTTGGCGAAAGAGGGCGAGAAGTCGGGGATTTTATCTGTCACGATTTAGGAGAGGAGGGATTAAGCCGGAGTGTCGTCGTGGCGGCTACCTCGGATCAACCTGCCCTTGTGCGCCTAAAGGCCGCGTTTGTGGCAATCGCTATTGCAGAGTATTTTCGGGAACAAGGCCTGGATGTACTGCTGCTGCTGGATTCTGTAACGCGTTTGGCAATGGCGCAAAGGGAAATAGGGCTTACAGTGGGTGAACCCCCTGCAACAAAAGGTTACCCACCCTCTGTATTCGGGCTTTTACCAAGGTTGTTGGAGCGAACTGGAACAGGGGAAAGAGGTTCTATAACTGCTTTTTACACCGTACTCGTGGAGGGCGATGATTTTAATGAGCCTATCGCTGATACTGTTCGCAGTATTTTAGACGGACATATAGTACTTACACGCGATTTGGCAAACCATAATCATTATCCTCCTATTGATGTCCTGCAAAGTGTAAGCCGTTTGATGCCTTCTTTGGCAAACTTAAGGCATCAGCAAATGGCTGGCCGCATGAGGGATTTGCTGGCAACATATAAGCAATCAGAGGACTTAATCAATATTGGCGCTTATACGAATGGTTCGAACCGAAAAGTAGATGCTTCCATCCGTCATTATGAAAAGATAATCGAATATCTTCGCCAGAGTCCCGAAGAATTCTGTGCTTTTGAAGACACCTTGGCTTTACTGGAAAATTTACAGTTAGCGGAGTGATTAAATGTCCAATTTTGTTTTCCCGCTGGAAAAAGTTTTAAAGTATCGCTTGAGCGTGGAAGAGGCTGCCAGGCAGGATGTGGCTGAGGCACAGGAAAAGTATGATTTAAACAAAAAAATTCTCGATGAGATGTACAGAAGCTATGAGAAAGGTTTGGTACAGGACGATCCAGGTGTTGAGGTTTCATGGATTATCCGTCAAAATAACTACCGTCTTTATTTAGCCAAGTGCATAGAGAAGCAGGAAGAACTTTTATCAGGGATCCAAAATGAAATTCATGAAAGACGCGATAAATTGATTCATGCGTGGCGGGAAAGGTCAGTTCTTGAAAAGGTGAGAGAAAAGTCATATCACAGATACCAGATTGAGGAAAAGAACAAGGAAAAATCTCAAAATGATGAAACTGGACAGAGTACTTTCGTTTATCACAAAAGAGGTCAGTTATTATGATTTTACCAACTGAAAAATCAGCCTGGGGCATCTCCCTTGCTGGTTCAAAACTAAAAGGGAAAAGCTGGTCCGCAAAAGAGACTGTTAAGAATCATACTGGGGCTTTTGTGGATGCTGTTAATGCTGTCTGTCTGTCAGGCAATTTTTATGCGCCAAAAATAAACACGGATTTCCCGCAAGCAGGCATTGTTCCGGCGGATGATGCATTTAAGGGCAGCCGGGAGAAATCTCAAAACGTACTTTCGGATGAAAGTATTTTTAAAGATTCGTTTCAAAGTATGACTGGAAAAGTTAACATTTCCGGAGAATACCCTGCGGTTTATCAAAGCAGGGAGGATCTGACAGGTATTGACAAAAAAGATGACTTGCAGGTGGACTGTCTGGATGAAGAACATAATGCTGTACAGGCAAAAGGAAGTCAGAAATATGCTGTTGATCAAATTAACGCAGGGGGGTCAGTGCTTTTTTCTTCGGTCACTCCGAATAGCGGGGAAGAGAGTAACCAAGATTTAGTTAAGGAATCCGGACTTCCGCAAGTTATTCAACCCTCAACACCGGAACGACCGCGGGTTGACTATCAAGCTCAGGGCAAAACAGACAGACTGCAGGTTAAAGCTGAGAACCCGGGCAATCTAAAGACTACCGGATATGAAACAAGCGCAAGTACGCCGATAGAATCCGGAGCAGTTCAAAGTTTTGCCGGCCCGGTAGAAGATACTAATCGGTTGACTATCAAGCAAAGAACAGACAAAGCACCAAGCT
>JBAZGB010000032.1:0-31099 GCA_041653135.1 Eubacteriales bacterium
TTGCTGTCGTCAAGAACCACATCTTCAAGAAGCAACTCGTAAACAAGCATATCGCCGATGCACGGTATGTTGCGCAAAATCGTGAAGCCAGGGGTTCCCTTGTCTACCAGGAAAGCGGTGAAACCGCCCCGCTGCTTCTTCACCTTGTCAGTTACGGCAATTACAATAAAGAAGTCTGCCTTGGGGCCGAAGCTGATCCAGAGTTTGGTCCCGTTTAAGACCCACTTGTCTCCTTTGCGGTCCGCCTTCAGTTGGATACCTGCGGCGTCGCTGCCGGCGTTGGCTTCGGTAAGGGCCAACGCAGAGGTTTTCTCACCACGCGAGTACGGGAGCAAGTAGTCCTCATACTGTTCCGGCCTGCAGGCGTTAACGAGGAAGTCCAGGTTTGGGGAATCCGGAGGAAGGAAGAGCCATACTATAGACCTGGCCATTTCCTCTTCCACAAGCAATTTTGCCAGCATGCCCAGGCCTTGCCCGCCATGCTCTTCCGGAACATCTATACCCCAGAGGCCGAGGTCCTTGGCTTTGGCCAGGATCTTCTTCTCCTCTTCGGGGGGAATTGACGTTTTCGCTTCAAAGCCGCGCTCGGCTTCACGCTCGATAACAGTCATCTCCAGAGGCATTATTTCATTTTCGGTAAACTTGCGGACCATTTTTTTAAGCATAACAAACTCATCGGGTATAGTAAAATCCATTAAGCAAACAACCTCCTTAACTTACATCTTTTCAAATATTAATTAAGTACACCCTTTTCTTCCATTTCCTTAATTTCTTCATCGGTGTATTTTAAAAGATCACGCAAAACCTGCTGGTTGTGCTGCCCAATCATATTGGCAGGTGTAGTTGAAAGTACAGGCGCCTTGGACATTCTCATGGGACTATGATTATAAAGCGCCAAGCCTGTTTCAGGATGCATCAGGTAGGTCCAGAAGCTCCTTTGCACAAGGTTATAGTCCTCAGTGACGTCGCGGCAGCTGTGCACCTGAACTTCCGTAACTATTTCAAGAAGCTTTATCACGAGAGCCTGGGCGGGGAAGTCACCTATCCCGGTGAAAAAAGTAAATCCCAAAATCGTTTATGTTTCGATCACACCTTTCGGCCTGGAAGGACCTTACGCCGATTTTCCGGCGTCAAACCTGACTGTAAGCGCGCTGGCCAGATGGCTGCATTCCACACTGGCCGGTACTATATCCAAAATAACTACCTTGGCCTGTCTTGCTGAGCGGCATCGGCTCCAGCTTTTCTGACCAACAATTCGGGCAAAACGGCAACTTGGGAAACCATGCTGAACCACACGAGCATTTATAGGCGATTAAGTATGGCTTTTCCCCTCCCTCAGGGATACAAAGGATATCCGGATGAAATACAACCTGTTCTGCCAAGAACTACTCCTCCTTTTTTTGTTTTTTTAGATAATTATTTAGTTTTTTTAGATAATTATTTAATTAAACATAAGTTTAACAACTCAGTCATAGCTTGTCAAGCCAAGTTAACAGTTAATAGAAATCACCGCTTGAAAATGATGGGGACTGAATTTCGGAGCTGTGCCCGGCACATTTCGCGTACACTTTTGAAGTAAGCCACGTACTCCTCGCTGCGGTAGTCAGGATATGTCCAGGGCAAAGGATTGAAACTGCCCTGCGAGTGCGAATAAATCAGGGTAAGATCGCCGTAGACGCCTTTGCCAAGATAGACCCGGTGAGCGTGGTCCTTGGTTGTGGCTAGGATCAGCCTTGCCGGGGTGATGTAACCGGGATCTATATTCACCCTGCGCCGGCCGTCAACTGACAGTTTATCTTCAATATAATTGGCAAACAGCTTCATTTCGGGAAGACGGCCGGGATCGGCAAGTCCGGAAAAGCTTATAAACAAACGTTTGAGATCACTGCCCAACTCTTGTTCGTAATACCGGGTAAAGTTAAACTCCATCAGATCACTTTGCTGGTCAACCGGTCCCCACTCTTTTTCCAGTTCCAATTTAACAGTTTTAAATAAAGTAACATCCCGGGTAAGCAACCCTGCCAGAATCTTTACAGGCCATACTTCCTTTACTTGACCCATCTAAGCGCTTCCTTTCTTATAAAAGCTTCTTTATTTTCCAAAAATTAATACCACTGTTTAATTAGAAGGATTCCAGAATAAAATGTAGAATATTATATCGAATATTAAGCTTTTATCCTTTTTTATATGAACTTTTATCCTTTTTTATATGGAGGTACTCTTTTGTTATCTCTGTCAACAGATATGGGAATAGATCTCGGCACCGCCAACACGCTTATCTACATGAAGGACAAAGGGATCGTGCTTCGCGAACCCTTTGTCGTTGCCATAAAAAAGGATAACGGTCAAGTCGTTGCCGTAGGCAATAAAGCACGCCGAATGATTGGACGCACCCCGGGAAACATAGTAGCTATCCGTCCCCTTCGCGAAGGTGTAATCGCAGATTACAGCGTCACTGAAAGAATGCTCCGTTATTTCATACCCAAACCCAAGGGAATCGGCTTTTTTTTCCGACCCCGGGTTATGATCTGCATACCCGCCCAGATAACCAATGTTGAAGAAAGGGCCATACGGCAGGCAGCAATTCAAGCCGGCGCTGGACGAACTTATATTATCAAGGAACCTGTTGCGGCGGCCCTTGGCGCAGGCCTAAATATCTCAGCGCCGTCCGGGACCATGGTGGTAGATATCGGTGGGGGCACAACTGACATCGCCGTTCTTTCCCTGAACGGGATCGTTTGCAGCAAAAGCCTGCGTGTAGGCGGCGACAAATTTGATGAAGCAATCGCCAGGTATATCCGCAAAAGCTTAAACCTGTATATCGGAGAACGCACCAGCGAAAAAATCAAGATGGAAATAGGTGTCGCCGACAAGGAACTAATTTCCAACAGATATATGGAAGTGCACGGAAGAAGTTTGATCAACGGTCTCCCAAAAGCGATGCTGGTATACGATTATCATACCCATGAAGCTTTTCAGGAACCGCTGGAGGCAATTATAGGGGCTGTTAAGGAAGTTCTGGAGAACACTCCGCCGGAACTGGCCGCAGATGTTGTTGAAAAAGGAATCACCTTAACAGGCGGCGGTTCCTTGCTGAAAGGTATCGACACCCTCTTGAGCAGGCATACCGGAATCAAAGTTCTTATTGCCGAAGACCCGCTTTCATGTGTAGCTTTGGGCGCCGGTAAAGCATTGAATATGCTTGATCTTTTATCTTCCAACGGCAAGAAAAAGCGTCCTTTCCCTTTTATCCAGAAATTAGTTCATAAACCTGTTTAACTCGTCCAGCAATCCTTCCATTTCTTCATGGGAAAGCTCCATTTTATTCTCCAGCTTGGTCATCTGCTGATCAAAAAACGAATTGTTTTTCCTTATTCTTTCTATTTTTCTGTCCTGAATCTCAATCTCGCGGTCAAGGACGCTAAGGTCCATACCCAGCCCGAATCTTAAATTGAGGAATTCCAAAACGGCTTTGCTTGCCCTGGGATCAACCCTGTCGGCCAGATAAAAAGGCACATTTACCAGAAAACCGGCCGCCGGAAGATCTCTTTTTTCGGCTACCCATAAAAGAAACCCGTTCATTGAGGGCGTCCCGCGATAATCGAGATCCATCTTCAGATCATAGGCAGCAAGATCGGCCTTCAAACGAGGCGAATTGAATACAGCAACGACTTCTCTCGGACTTGTTGTATGGGGCATCATGGAAAGCATCCCGCCCACTGTATAAACTCCCTGCACATTGAAGCTTTTGGCGACATCAAGAGCAAGGTTTAAAAGTTGATAACCCTTTGCAGACGGGGAATTGCTCTTAAAAAAGATCAGGTCTTTTTCTTCGGAAGAAAAAAATCTGCTTTCCGGAAACATGCAAATGTTTTCTTTTATATCGACCCCACCTAGAGTAAAAAACCCGGTCGGCTCAATATCCGCAAATTCCCTGGCAGACAGGCGTTTACTAATGAAATCAACAACCCGCCAGCCTGTCTCACCAGCATCAGGGCTCCAGCCGGAAATTAAAAAGGGAGCTTTGTGTTTGGGGAACGCTCTTATCTTAACCATGTTTTCCCCCCTCCCTGAAGAAGTCTTCCACTTCCTTGATGATTTTTTCCGTTTCGTCCTCGGTTATCGGGCCGGGGTCAGCCCGCCTGATATAATTTACATGTTTCAACTTATCCAACTCGCTTCGGATGGGCAGTGACAGTTCGTTATAAAGAAGATCTATTTCTTTTTCAACGTTTTTAGAATAAAGGTCTATATTTGTCCTGTCAAATTCAATCTTTAAACTAAATGACAAAACGTCAAGGATAGATTTAGAGGCTTTCGGATATAGGATTATATGACCGGGGAAATGAGCTATGTAAATGGGGATTTCACCCAGCAGACAGATGCCGTCCAGTTTTCTCCTTTTCGCCACTCCGATTAATACACCATTAAGCCCGGTAATATTCCCCCTTCCTTCCCGCTCTCCGATATCACTCATCGCGATCGTGTTAGGATAACTCCTGGCCTGTTCGATGAGTTCCTCTTTATTGGGAATAGCCCAAACTCTGGGCGTTGAGGTATGATGGACCGGCGCAACCGCCGCGCCTGCCGTAAAAAGCATTTTACACCCGAATTCCTCCGCCGCGTCAATTACCAGGTTTGCCATTTCGTATATCTCATCTTCACCTGAGGGTTGGGATTCGCCCAGAAAAAAGATCAGGTCCCGTCCGGCTTTTTTATGGTAAAACTTGTTTGCTGGAAAATCCATTCCCTGGACAATTCCGTCTTTAACCAAAATTTCTTTGGGGTAAAAATGGCGCCAGGATTCAATTTCACCGATTTCCTCGGCTTCCAGTTTATTTTTTAAGTAGTTCACCGTAATCAAGCCGATGTTGCCGATTCCAGGCCAGGCAGCAATCATATAGGGTTCACTTACCTTGGGCTTTTTTGAAAACCGTAGTTTATCAGTAATTTTAATCCCTTCTTTTCCCTGTTTAATTTTTTTCCGAGGTTAAGTTGCGGCCAACGATAATCCTTTTAATATCGCTTGTTCCGTCAGCGGATATCAAAAGCTGGGCATCGCGGTAATACCTCTCCACCGGGTAGTCTTTTAAACAGCCATAAGCCCCGTAAATGTCCATAGCCTTGCGTGTACAGCGCAGGGCAGCTTCCGTGGTAAAAAATTTGGTTGCCGCAGTCTGGGTATCTGACTTTTTACTGCCCTGCTCGATCAGCCAGGCGGTATAATATGACATCAGCCTGCTTGCTTCCAGCTCAGCGTATATTTCAGCAATCTTAAACTGGATTGGAGCAAGATTGCTGATCGCCCTCCCGTAAAGCGTTCTTTCCTGCGCAAATCTCACGGCAGCCTCCAAAGAAGCCTGCATCAAGCCGAGTGCAGAACCGGCCATGCCGGTCCTGCCGTAATTGCTTATTCCTCTTAAAGCTATGGCCAGCCCCCTGCCCTGATCACCAAAAAGATTCTCTTTTGGCGCCTGGCAGTTTTCTAAAATTATCTCACCGTTATAACAGCCAAACAGCCCGATTTTTCTCTCAACCCGCCCCGGACGGAATCCTTTTTCTCCCTTCTCAACCAGAAAAGCTCCAAACTTTTTCGTACCCTCATACTTTGCTATGATGATTACGACATCAGCAATATGAGAGTTAGTAATAAATACTTTACGCCCATCTATATTATAGTATTCACCTTTATCGACAACCCTTGTGGACATGCCTTCCAGGTCAGATCCCCCGCTGGATTCGGTAATTGCCGGAGTTATTAAAACTTTACCTTGGGCAAGCGCAGGAGAATATCTATTTTTTTGTTCGCTGGTTCCCATGTCCATCACCATGCCGACGCCAATCTGCAGCACCTGCAGGGACATGGCTATTGCCGCACAAACTCTGGCAATTTCTTCAAGCATAATCACCCGGGCAACGTGCCCCATTCCAGTACCCCCGTATTCCAAAGGCACGGTGACACCGAAAAATCCCTGCTCTCCTATTTTTCTGACCAGCTCCGGGGGCGTCTGATCGTTTATCTCCATTTCGTCAACCAGCGGGGCAATCTCTTCTTCCGCAAATTGCCGGACAGATTTTTTAAGCATCTCCTGCTGCGTACTAAGCTTAAAATCCAACTTTATGTCTTCCCCTCTTTCGTAGATCAACCATCTATCATGAACGTTGTTTCTTTTTCACTGCATCAATCATTACAGGTATTACCTCACGGTAGTCTCCAACAATTCCGTAGTCCGAACGGCTGAATATAGGAGCCCGGGAATTGCTGTTCACGGCGACGATTACTTTGGCGTCCTGTACGCCTACCATATGCAAAACGTCTCCTGAGATACCGACTGCGATATAAAGGTCGGGACGGATAGTTGAGCCGCTATGCCCTATCATCTGGCTTTCCTGGATCCAGCCATTGTCCAGGGCCGGGCGGCTTCCGCCCAACGCTCCCTGCAAGGCGCCGGTCAATTCCCGCAGCAGTTCCCACCCTTCCCTGGAATCAACACCCGCCCCACCGGCGACAACAACGCGTGCGGAAGGTAAAAGCGAAGGCTGCAGACTTTCCTCAACAAATTCGACCAGGTCAAACTTTGCCTGGGGCAACTCAGGCAATATATCAACTACCCTGCCGTCACGTTCCGAAAACCCGGCCTGCTGGAAAACCCCGGGACGCACTGTGGCAATTTGCGGCCTCTGCTCGGGAGTAACAATAACAGCCATCATGCGGCCGCCAAACGCGGGAACCGTCTGAAGCAGGGCGCCGTTCTCAGTAAGTTCAAGGTCTATACAGCCAGCTGTACATCCCGTTCCGGCCAAGGCTGCCACCGCAGGAGCCAGATCCCGGCCTGTCGGAGTCGCTCCGAAAAATACCGCTCCAGGTTTCCCTTTCCTGATCAGATCTAAAATAACAGGCGCATAAAAGTCGCTCCGGTATTGCCTTAAAAGAGGGTGCTCCAGAAGGAATACGGTGTCTGCGCCGGCGTTGATCAATACCGGTGAGATATTCTTTACATCGTCCCCAATTAACAGCGCACAAACGCATAGGCCGAATTTATCGGCAAGTATACGCCCTTTGGCGATCAGTTCCAGACTGACCTGTTTGGGTTCACTTTTGTACAGCTCAACAAAAATCCAAAGATTCTCTTTCTCCTCTATATCCCCGATCATCTTAACACACCTGCCACTCCTGGTTGTTTAAACAGTTCCTCGACCCTGTCTTCTATGGAACCCTCCAATATCCTGGCCTGCCGTTTGGCAGGTGGGAAAAACAATTCCTGCACTTTGGTCGGCGAACCTTCCAATCCGCTTTCCGACTTCGGAAGGTTTAGTTCTGTTAATGACAGAATAATAATTTCCTTGTTGCATGAAGTCATGATATCAAATAATGTGGGAATGCGCGGCTTGTTAAGCTGTTGGGTCACCGAAATTACAGCAGGGGTTTTAAGATTGGTTACGTAATGACCATGACTGGCAGACGTTTTAACTTGAAGATAATTTTGTTCCCCGGCACTGATTGAAAAAGCTTCTGTAAGGTGAGCAGTTCCAAGATGCACCGCCAGCTGGGGACCGACCTGGGTAGTCCCGCTGTCTATGCTCGCAGAACCGCAAAGAATCAAATCATAGTCAGGCATTTCTTTCCTGATTCCCGCAGCCAGCACCTTTGAAGTGGCCAGCGTATCTGCTCCGGCAAAATTACGGTCGCTCAACAAAAAAGCCCTGTCTGCTCCCATAGCCAGGGTCTCCCTCAGGTGCTCAAGACAGGAAGGGGGACCCATCGAAAAAACAGTTACCGTACCGCCCTGAGCCTGCCTTATTTTCAGGGCCTCTTCCAGAGCGTTTCTGTCGACAGGGTTGATAATCAGTTCAATGCCCTCGCGTTGAAGACTTCCATCATCACGGAAAGCTATTTGGGACCACTGCCCCGGAACTGGAACCATCTTTACACAGACCGCAACTTGCACCTAATTCCCCACCTCTTTAAAATAACTACTCTGAAAATACTTTTTATTTCTTCATCGCCAGATTCCGTCCGGCAATTATCCTCATGACATCATTTGTTCCGTCGGCGGGGACCAGCAACTGGGCATCCCGGCAGTATCTTTCCAACGGGTAATCTTTCATGCAGCCGTATGCTCCGTATATATCCATCGCCTTGCGCGTGCACTGAAGGGCCGCCTCCGTTGAAAAAAACTTTGCGCTGGATACCTGCGTATCTGATTTTTTATTTTGATCAATCAGCCAGCCCGCATTATAAGCCATAAAACGGCTGGCCTCAAGGTCGGCGTATATTTCTGCAATCTTAAATTGGATCGGGGCGAGGTTGCTGATCGGTTTGCCGTAAAGAATCCTTTCCCGGGCAAACTTAACAGAAGCTTCCAGTGAAGCCTGCATTAAGCCAAGGGCAATACCCACCATGCCCATTCGTCCATAATCGTTGATTCCCTTCAAAGCGATAGCCAGTCCCCGGCCTTTGTCTCCAAAAAGGTTCTCTTTCGGAATACGGCAGTTTTCCATAATCAGTTCCCCTGTAATGCAGCCGTGAAAGCCTATCTTCCTTTCCACCCTGCCGCGGCGGAAGCCTTCAGTCCCGTTTTCAATAAGGAAGGCGCTGAAATCCCTTTTCGCTCCTCCTTCATTTTTTGCTATGATTACCGCCAGTTCGGAAATATGGGAGTTGGTAATAAAGACTTTGCGCCCGGTAAGGCTGTAAAATGCGCCTTCATCCACAGCACGGGTGGAAAGGCCCTCCAGATCCGACCCCCCGCTGGACTCTGTAATCGCCGGCGCAACCAATATTTTACCTTGCGCCAGTAATGGCGAATATTTAGCCTTTTGTGCATCGCTTCCCCAATCAATGACCATACCTGCGCCCATTTGCATAACCTGCAGGGCCATAGCCATTCCAGCCGATACCCGTCCGACCTCTTCAATTACAATCATCCGTGCTAAATGGCCCATGCCCGTACCGCCGTATTCCGCAGGAATGGTCACACCCATAAAGCCCTGCTCGCCCATCTTCCTGACCAGATCAGGCGGGGTATCGTCGGTTATTTCCAGATCATTAACTAAAGGAGCAATTTCATCTTCGGCAAATTGTCTGACAACCTTGCGCAGAAGATCCTGCTGAACGGTAGGTTGAAAATCCACAAAGAACACTCTCCTTTAAAACGCTCTGTTCTTCAAAAAGGTAATTATCAATGTAATATTCGATTATTTTTTATTCTTCTCCTGCTCAAAGGAACCGTCGTGAGGAAAATTGTCCTGCGCGTCTATTCCGGTTACTCATCAATCAAGTAACAAATTTGCTGACCGAGATCCGCCATTTTAAAACAGATTCCTTTCTTTTTTTAAAATAACTTTACACGCAGTGCTAATCATTCCAGCGCTGCAAGGCTGAGCTTTTCCCAAAGCATGGGATGCCTTTTTTTAAGGTCGAAGGGTTTGATTTTGGCGTCGACATAGGCATGAGCGGTCATTCCCTCTGCAGCCAGAACCCCGTCCTCCTTCCTGAACACACGGTACTTAAACTCCATCCTGGCGCGGGTCAGCCCGGACAGCCAGGTTTCCAAAATTATTCCCTGTTCGGGTCTAAGAGACTGCTTGTACCAGCAGAATGCCTCCACGGTAACCAGTGAAATTCCCTGCTCATGAAAACAGGCCAGGTAGGGCAGTCCTATTTTTTTGAAAAGTTCGATCCGGCCATAGGAAAACCAGTCGAAGTACTTTGCATAGTAGGTAATTCCAGCCGCGTCACAGTCCCCCCAACCGACTTCCATTTCTTTCTGGCAAAACACTTTTTTAGGATCCAAATTCAAATTCATTATCCAATCCTCCGGCTGTGCAAATAAAAGCCCTTTAAAAGACTTTTCCTCTTTTATATATTATAGGTTAGCATATTGGTAAATAAAATAAAAGTAAAATGCCAGGAAACCCGAAATATTAACCGGCAGGAAATTTTACCAAATGAATCGAATTATCCAAAAGACGTTTATTTAAAAAGGATGAAAAGGGGGTTTTAATGTTATAGTAATATTATTCGAGTTTACCCAATTTTAATCTGGAGGAGATGTTAATACATGGCAAAAGTTCAGTGGTTGGGCCATGCATGCTTTAAAATCACATCCGACAACGGCAAGATAATCATTATCGATCCCTGGCTGGAAGGAAACCCTGCTGCCGCTTGCCGCGTGAACGACATAACCGCGGCGAACCTGGTGCTGGTCACCCATGATCACTTCGACCACATAACCAACGCTGCCCAGATTGTCCAGAAGACCGGGGCCGTGCTGATTGCGGCCGTTGAGACGGCCGGCAAACTGAAAGCCGCCGGAGTGCCGGAGCAGCAGGTGATCTTCTATGGAATGGGTATGAACATCGGCGCCACTGCAGAAGTTGACGGTATTTCTGTAACCATGACCCAGGCTTTCCATTCGTCGGAATCGGCCAGCCCCGCAGGGTATATAATCAAGCTGGAAAACGGCTACACGATTTACCATGCGGGTGACACAGGCGTCTTCGCCTCCATGGTCACCCTCGGTGACCTTTACCCGATGGACCTTGCCCTGCTGCCCATCGGCGGAGTCTTTACGATGGACCCGAAGCAGGCAACTATGGCTGTTAAGCTTTTGGGCGCTAAAAAGGTTATTCCCATGCACTATAAAACTTTCCCCATTCTGGTTCAGGACGCTGGTATTTTCGCCGATATGGTTAAAAAAGAAGTCCCGGAAGCCGAAGTGGTCATACTCTCGCCAGGACAGGAATACACCGTATAGAAAGTTTTTAACTTAGTTTAAAACCTCTTTTTCTCCTTACAAAGCCTTTCTCCGGATAAACCCGGAAGGAAGGCTTTTGCTTTTAGCCCCACCACATATTCCGGCATAAAATGCAAATACTAGCTGAACAGGCATTTCTTTATCAGAAAGGAAATACACATTGATCAGGATCCGCCGTTTCCGTATCAAACATAGCAAAATAAACAGGGATTCTGAACGAACCGTCTCTGAAGAAACTTTTTTGCCCGATAATAAGAGCCAAATCGGAAAAGAAGAGCCTGATAGCCTGCCGCCCATTGATTCCTCTGTAACCAATCCTGAATGGCGGGAGCTTCACCTAAGCGGTTCACTTATAAAAAACCTGCGGATTCTTAAGGCGATATTTCTAAATTGCAGCGACGTTGTCTTTCATGAGTTTACCTTCCCGCAAAACGAGGGTACCCGCCTGGCCGTCGTCTATGTTGACGGTATGACCGATTCCACGAAACTGGGAGAACAGGTAATCTGCCCGCTAAACGGCCTTGCCCTGGACGAAGATATTAAAAGTAAGATCCCGGATGAAAAGACGCTGGAGTATATAAAGAACAGTGTCCTGTGTACCGGCGAGATAGCGGAGATAAACACCATTGAAATCATCGTCAATATGATTCTGTCAGGGGAAACCGCAATACTTCTGGACGGCGCCGATAAGGCGCTGTTCACAGATATCAGGGGCTACCCGAAACGGAATATTGAAGAATCCAACATAGACAGGTTGATACGCGGACCCCGCGAGTCGTTCATAGAAGACCTGCGCACTAATACCTCCCTTCTCCGCAGAAAGATTAAAAACCCGGCTTTAAAAATAGAAATGCTAAAGATAGGCCGGGTGACCAATACAGACGTCGCTGTCGTCTATGTCGAAGGAATCACAAATCCCAAAATCGTTGCTGAAGTAAAAAGAAGGATCGGACGGATCGACATCGACGGTATCCTGGAAGGGGGTTATATTGAAGAATTAATCGAAGACAACCCTTTAAGCCCTTTCTGCACGATCAACCACTCTGACCGCGTGGATAAAATTGCCGCTCTGCTTCTGGAAGGACGGGCTGCCATCATAGTGGACGGAACGCCTTTTGTCATGACAGCGCCGGCTCTTTTTATAGAAAGCATTCATAACCCCGAGGATTATTACCAGCGCTTCTTTTTCAGCTCAATGGTCAGGATTTTAAGAACCTTTACCTTTTTTATATCGATTTCCGCCTCTTCCCTTTTCCTGTCGCTGCTCACTTACCACCCCGAGCTTTTGCAAACATCCCTGTTACTTAGCATAGCAGCACAGAGAGAGGCCGTCCCTTTCCCTTCATTTATCGAGATATTCATTATGGAGGTTGTTTTCGAGATCCTGCGCGAAGCGGGGCTGCGCATGCCCATGCCCCTAGGTCAGGCAGTTAGCATCGTGGGCTCGATCGTTCTAGGAGACGCGGCTGTCCGGGCGGGGCTGGTGACCCCTGCCACGGTAATCGTCGTTGCAACAGCCGCCATTGCCTCATTTACCTATTGCTACCCCGGAAGTATTGCTATTCGCCCAATTCGCTTCGGGCTTCTAATACTTTCCGGTTTTATTGGCCTGCCCGGCCTGATTTTTGGAATGCTATTAATCTTGATTCACATGGCCAACCTGCGCTCTTTCGGCATCCCCTTCCTTTATCCCATAGCGCCCCTGTCTTTGGATGAGCTTAAAGATACGTTTATCCGGGCTCCGTGGTGGTCAATGGATAAAAGGCCGCACCTGCTCACCCGCAACCTGTTCAGGCAGGCGCCGGGCCAACAGCCACAGCCCCCGCAGGGCGCCACGGGAGGTTAGAAACTATGCTGGATATCGTAAAGCTGGACGGACGCCAGGTAACCTACATGCTGATCATCAACTTAATCGGCGAGGGGCTGCTTTTTGCGCCGGCAGCCTCCTTCCTCTTTGCCGGCCAGGACGCCTGGATATCCAACATCGTGGCTTTGATCGGTGGTCTGGCCAGCGCCTTTTTTTGGGTGTCATTAAGCCGGCGCTTTCCCGGTAAGACTTCCTTTGAGATCTTTGAGATTCTTTTCGGCCGGTTTTTTGGGAAGATCATCGGGTTTTACTTTGCCTGGGGGTGGTTTAACTTTACCTGCGACACTCTGCGCGAGGTGTTCTCTTTGCTGTCTAGCTCATTTATGTCTAGAACACCCTTAATCGTCTTCCTGATCATGGGTGTTATATTGACCACTTATGCAGCATACAGCGGCCTCGAAAATATTGCCCGGATAACCCAAATCATCCTGCCGCTTACTTTTGGCGCACTTATTGTTTTGTTTGTCTTGTCCACGCCGAAAATGGAATTCAGTAACCTGCTGCCTGTTCTGGAAAGGGGCTTCCTGCCGGTATTCAAGGGATCCCTGGCGCCAATGTTCTGGTTTTGCCAGGTTATCGAAATAAGCATCCTTCTTCCCTTTCTGAACCGTCCTGAAAAGGCCCTGGGGATATCTATCAAGGCCATCGCCTTCAGTTTTCTGGGTTATGAACTGGTTGCCCTGGGCATCATGGCCGTGCTCGGACCGGCTCTCTGCTCGGTAACTTATGCTCCTGCCTTGTATAGCAGCAGAATAATCAGCCTGGGCAACGTCGTTGAGAGAATGGAGATCTTTATCATGATCATCTGGATAGCCAGCGGGATAGTCAAGATCGCCATGTACCAGTGGACGATCGCCCTGGGCAGCGCACAGATGCTCGGCTTGAAGAACTACCGCCCCCTGGTCGTTCCTATCGGTATTTTACTGGTCTCCTTTTCCGTCTTGCTGCACCCAAACATAGTTCACCTGTTCGACTTCATGAACTTCGTCTGGGGCGGTCCATACGGGCTGTTATATCTGCTGATCTGGCCGTTCCTGTTCTTGCTCTACGCGGTTGTATTGGGGAAAGGGAATGATCAAAAAGCATGATCAGGTTTAAAAAAGTTTTTCTCCTCATAATCTGCCTGCTCATAATAACAATGGTAAGCGGCTGTTGGGACCGCCGTGAACTGAACGAACTGGCCATCATCATGGCGGCAGGTGTTGACATTACAGACGAAGGTAAAATTGAGTTAACTTTACAACTGGCCCGCCCGTTGGCCTTTACAGCAGGAGCCCCCGCCGGAGGCGCACTGGTTCAGAAGACAACCTGGGTAATTTCAGGCGCCGGTGACACGATCTACGATGCACAGAATAAAATTGGCTCCGAGGTAGCCCGGCAGCAATACTGGAGCCACTGCATGCTGATGGTTTTCAGCCAGGAGGTAGCCTCCACGAAGCTTTTGGAAGTTCTCAACTTTATCTACCGCTTTCCCGAACCCAGGGAGACGATGTCCATCTTCGTCGCACCGGGGAAGGCAAAAGACATTTTAAACTCCAATTCGGCCATTGAAAGCACTTCGGCACAGTCCTTATTTTATACCTCCCGCAGCAAAAAAAGTTTCAGGGTAGAATTCGCGGCGTTTACAAGGGACTTTTATACCCCGGGAACCAATGCCGCAGCCCCGCGTGTGGAAGAGTTGAATGCGGGTAAACTCCTGGGTACGGGTACCGAAAAGCCGCCGGAGCACAGTGAACTGGCCATAACCGGCACTGCCTTGTTTAAAGCAGATAAATTCGCAGGTTACTTAAACCCCCGCGAGACCTACGGAATGTCCTGGCTGAAAGGTAAAACCCTGAGGAGGGCAAGGTTAACAGCTCCCGGTTTGAAGGACAAGAACAAGAAAATTGCCTTTGAAGCAATCCGCAACCATGCTTCAATCGATCCAGTTTACGAAGGAGGAAAGATCAAGTTTTTTACAAGGATAGTCGTTGAAGGAAATATTGCTGAACAACAAGGTGAGGAAAACCTTCTTGACCTGGAAAATATAGAAAAACTTCAAGAGAGCATTGCCGGAGTTATTTCTGAGCAGGTTAGGGAAGCTTTAAATAAAGCAAAGGATGAGTACGGAACGGATGTTTTCGGCTTTGGGGAGGCATTCCGTCGAAAGTATAAAAAGGAATGGGTAAAGTACGCAAAAAACTGGGATGAAAAATTTTCCGAATCGGAAATCTACCTGGATGTGGATGTAAAAATAAGGAATACTGGAAAACAAACAACCCGTCCGCTTCTACAAAAAGGGGATCAAAGATCATGATAGGCTATCTTTTGCTCTTCTTAACTGTGTTTGCAGCGATTATCGGGCTGCAAGCCCCGCCGCTGATTAGAAATAGACAGTGGCCTGAGTTTGCTGCTTTTTCCTTTTTCATGCTCTTTGCCCTGGTCGTTACTGTCCCCCAGATCTACGGGATCCAGTTACCTAACCCGGCAGACTTAATTTTCCGAATCTCTGATCCCTTTGTAAAGTGGCTCTTAAAGGACGTACTAATAACTCAATGAGTATTTTTCATTTTCCTTAAGTTAATATGCTAAAGCCCAATCGCCTCCCGCACAAGGCTCATTGTTTCGGCAGCCTGAACTTTTGCTTTTTTGTTTCCCTCTCTAATCACATCTTCAAGATAGCCTTTCCTGCCGATAATTTCAGACCGTCTTTCCCTAATCGGGGCCAGTCTTGCCTCGATATTGTCGACAAGGGAGCGCTTGCAGGCCACGCAGCCGATTTTTCCAGCCAGGCAGTCTTCCTCTATAGAGGCAATTTTATCAGCGCTGTAAAAACCGTGATACTTGTGGACGGTACAGACCTCCGGATGCCCGGGGTCAGTTTTATGGATCCGGGCGGGATCAGTAATCATGCCGTTTACTTTCCCTTTTAACTCATCGACGGTTGCAGTCATGCCGATATCGTTGGCATAACTTTTGCTCATTTTCCTGCCGTCTATTCCCGGGAGGGTCGGTATCCTGGCCAACTTGGTCTGCGGCTCGGGGAAAACAGGCCTGTACAGATAATTAAACCGCCTGGCCACTTCCCTGGTAAATTCAACATGGGGCGCCTGATCCTCCCCAACGGGTACGGCATTAGCCCGGTACATTAAAATATCAGCCGCCTGCAGCAGGGGATAGCCTAAAAAGCCGTAGGTCATAATATCTTTACCCTGCTCTTTAAACTGGTTGATCTGGTCTTTATAAGCCGGCACCCGTTCCAGCCAGCCAAGCGGCGTAAACATCGAAAATAAGAGGTGGAGTTCGCAGTGCTCGGGAATGCTGGATTGCACGAAGAGCACGCTCTTTTCAGGATCAAGGCCTGCCGCCAGCCAGTCCGCGACCATCTCCTTCGTATTTTCCCGAATGGAGCCGGTTTCGTCAAAAGCGGTCGTCAGGGCATGTAAATCAGCGACAAAAAAGAAGCAGTCGTATTCATTCTGAAGATTAATCCAGTATTCCAGCACATTCAAGTGACCAATGTGCAGCCGGCCGGTTGGCCTCATTCCGCTTAAAATCCTTCCCTTGCTCTGCATAAGAATCTCCTTTCCCAAGCTTAAAAAAACTTTTTACGATATCAAGAACGACAATCCCTGCGCCAGCATAATCAACAAATTATAGACAGGTGTAATTATCGGCCTGATCACAAAACTGACCACCCCTGTGAACAGAAGCAGAATTAAGATCAGCATACCATAATTTTCAATGGCGGAAAGCCATTCCTGCCTTCCGGGCAAAAGCCCGGCCAGTATTTTCGAACCATCCAGGGGCGGAACCGGGATAAGGTTAAAAAATGCCAGGACGAGATTGAGTAAAATAATCTCGTTGAGAATCTCGCTTCCGTAAGGAATCTTCCATCCTCCCAGCCCAAGAAGGACAGCTCCCAGTACAGCCATCACAAGGTTGGTAGCAGGCCCCGCCAGCGAAACCAGCATCATGCCCCGGCGCATATCACCCACCAGGTTCAGGGGGTTAACCGGTACGGGCTTTGCCCACCCAAACCCGGCGAAAAAAATCATGATCAGTCCGATTGGATCAATATGGGCAACCGGGTTTATGGTCAGGCGACCGTAATAGCGGGCCGTCCTGTCGCCAAGCCGGTCGGCAACCCACCCATGGGCGTACTCATGAAAGGTGAGGCCGATTACAACAGCCGGAAGCATAATGGCTATGTCATGAAGAGTCGGAAAATTAAACATTACAGCCCCCTATTGATTCAAGTATTGACGGACAAAAGCCTCTTCGTCCTCCCTGCTCTTTACCCTGCCCTCCAGGCGGGCCTGCCACACAGCATCGATTGTACGGCGAAAGATTGGACCGGGGCGGCACCCCAAACTCTTGATAAATTTTCCGTCTATGCTCGGACGGCTTTTGAGAACGAATTCGAGAAGACAGCGCAGGCGATCGCGCATTTTCTCCCCGTCCGCAAGAACAACCAGCAGCGGATAAGACTCACGTGGTATTTCTAAAATCAGCTTGGCAAGTTCTCCAATGCTTTCTTTATTATAACTATCCCGGACCCCCGACAGGATAGCCGGATAGCCGGTGATGGAAGCTATAACGTTATCCGTCTGGCGCTTTTTAAAATGATATCTATTGCAGATGATCCGGGCAGCCTCCGGGCTAAGCCTGTGCATAACGGCAATAAGACAGCAGAGCCATCTCTTGGAAGGAAAGTAAACATCCCACTCTTGAAGTTTTCTCAGGGAATACCCTATATTTTTAAGAGCGGGTTCAACCTCCCGGTAGGATACTTCCGGAAAAACAAAAGGCCAGACCTGCAGGTTATCCAGACGGGCCAGCATCTCACCCGATCGCGGTTCGGAAAGGATATGCTTTAGTTCCTCCCAGATACGCTCCCAGGATAATTTTTTTAACACCTGCTGATCCACTGCTTCCTTAAGAAATCTTAAAGTCTGGGATTCGATGGAAAAATTATAGCGCTGCTCGAACCTTACTGCCCTTAAGATACGTGTTGGGTCCTCAATAAAGCTCAGGTTGTACAGGACGCGGATCTGGCCGTCCTGAAGATCCTGCCGGCCTCCGAAAAAGTCTATTAAATCCCCAAAACGCCCTTCATCGAGGGACATTGCCATGGCGTTAATGGTAAAATCCCGGCGATAAAGGTCCTGGTGGAGCGACGAGCTTTCCACTTTGGGCAGCGCAGCGGGATATTCGTAATACTCTACTCTTGCCGTTGCCACATCCACTTTAAAATCCCCGGAAAAGACTAACTGGGCTGTCCCAAACTGTCTGTGCGCCCTAACCCGCACACCGTAGAACTCCCCCAGCGAATAGGCCAGCGCAATACCGTCTCCCTCAACAACCAGATCAACGTCAAGGTTTGCAGCTTTAAGCAAAATATCGCGTACAACACCTCCGGCGGCATAAACCCGGCAGCCAAGCTTGTTGCCAAGTTCCCCGGACTTGTATAACAGTTCCCGGATAAAAGTGGGCAAGAACACATCAAGGAACCCCTTCAAATTGACTGGGTGAGCCGTCAGGGGAGAGGAATAGATCACCTGATACTGGGATGGCATTTTCCCATGCAGTGTCTGCAGCACATCGGAACGTGAAACAATTCCAACCAAAAACCCGCCTTCTACCACAGGAACCCTGCCGATATCGTGTTCAATCATCAATTCCCTCACTTCAGATACCGGCATATCCGGATGGACAGAAATCAACCTGTTGGTCATGAAACCTTTTACTGGGGCATGGCCAAGACCGTGGTGAATGGCTTTTTCCACATCACGACGCGAGATAACACCCAGAAGCTGCTTTTCACTGACCACAGGAAGGCCGCTGTGACCGTAACGGAGCATCACCTGGCCGGCCTCGCTGATCGGTGTATCCAGACCAACAGTCTTAACCGGGCTGGACATGATCCCTCGACAGGTAAGAGGCGGGTGAACCCTCTCCCTGACAACTGCCAGCAGCTTTTCAAGAACCTCACTGATTTCAGCGCCTTTTAAAACTGCCGAGGCCGCCCCCTCATGACCGCCTCCGCCCAGGCAGGAAAGTATTTCTCCAACATTGACCTGCGCCACATTGCTTCTGCCTACCACGTAAACGCGATCTTCCATCTTGACAACCGTAAAAATCGCGTCGGGCTGTTCGATTTTAGACAGGGTATGGGTCAGGATATCCAGGCCGATGATAAATTCAGGCATGTCAGCATTGTAGATTAAAATATTAAAACCGTTTACCTGGTGATGATCAGCCGACAGCAAAAGTTTTTTTAGCAAGTTTTTTTGTTCATGTGTTAACGGGCGGCCCAAAAAACCGGCCACCACTCCAAGGTTGGCGCCCTTTTCCAGTAAAAAAGCCACTGCCAGCACATCCCTGGCCGTGGTGCTTGTAAATGTCAGTGAACCGGTATCCTCATATATGCCAAGGGCAAGAATAGTGGCTTCAAGCGCAGTAATCGGCACCCCCTGCCGGCGTATTTTCTCGATCAGCAGGGTTGTTGTGGCGCCTACCATTTCAACCACTTCCAGATCTCCGTGGAGGTCACCGCTTACCCAGGGGTGATGGTCGTAAATATGGATCTCTACTCCCGGCCTGCGAAGCACATCAGCCAGCCTGTCCAGCCGCCTGGGGTTCTTCGTGTCTACAACAATTACCCGGCTGATCTTTGAAAGATCTATATCCTTGACCGTATAAAAATTAAGAATATCCTTGTGCAGCGAGATAAATTCTTCCACATTGGGCGAATGCTTGCCGGAAAAAACAGGCAGGGCCATAGGATAGATCTTTTGCGCCGCTACCATTGAGGCAAAAGCATCAAGGTCTGTCTTATTGTGCGTGGTTATAATTTCCAATCCGCGGGAACCTCGCTAATTATTCCATGTATTCATCTTATTATACACTATCTTTACATCTGGTAAAACCAGCCAATCACTTATCCTGCCGAGGCGATATTTTTTAACTGCCCGCCCTTTTTGAACAACCTATCAGGCACCCGGTCACGGCCTATAATATCTTCATATGATTCCCTTTCCAGGATAAGGTCGGCAACCCCGTCATAAACCGTCACCATAGCAGGTCTGGGGAGGCGGTTGTAATTCATGGACATGGCATAATTGTATGCTCCCGTACAGCTGACTGCCATAATATCACCAGCTTCAACACCGGGAAGTTTTATATCCCAGATCAGCATATCTCCTGATTCACAGCATTTCCCGGCTACTGACACCAACTGGACCGGCTCCTGTGCAGTTTTGTTGGCCAGGCAGGCCTCATAACGGGCTTGATAAAGGGCCGGACGCGGGTTATCCCCCATCCCGCCGTCAACCGCAACATAGGTGCGTATTCCGGGTATTTCTTTGATAGCTCCAACCGTGTAAAGGGTCGTCCCCGCCGGACCGCAGATGGAACGGCCGGGTTCTACGATTACCATAGGAGTCGCCAGGCCTGACAGGCGGGCTTTTTCATCAATAACCCTCATTATGTTGTCGGCATATTCCCTCACCCGGGGCGGTCTATCCCCCCCGGAATAATAAATTCCGAGGCCACCGCCAAGATCAAGTTCCCTGGGCATCCAACCGGTCTGGTTATAAACCCCGGCGCAAAAATCCATCATCACTGAGGCACAGTGATTATAAGAATCAAGTTCAAAAATTTGCGATCCAATATGGCAATGCAGCCCGTTAAGGACAATGTTCTCCATTGACAACGCTCTTTCTATTGCCGCCAGGGCCTGGCCGTTTTCAATAACCAGCCCGAACTTGCTGTCAATCTGCCCCGTTTTAATGTATTCGTGTGTGTGCGCCTCAATACCCGGTGTGAGACGCAGGACAACCTGGGCTTTGAACTGGTTCTCACCAGACAGATAATCTAAAAGTTCAAGTTCGTATATATTATCAACTACAAACCGGCCGACCCCGGATTTAAGAGCAAACCTTATCTCTTCAGGAGATTTGTTGTTTCCGTGAAAATACACCCGGTCCATCGGAAATCCCGCCTGAACAGCCGTGTACAGTTCCCCGCCGGAAACCAGATCCAGACCCAGCCCCTCTTCCTCGATCATGCGGCAAACGCTTAAGGTAAGCAGTGCCTTTGCGGCATAAAGAACACCTGCTTTGTATTCCGCAGTGAAAGACTGGTAATAATCACGGCAGTTCTGTCTGAACAAACTCTCGTCAAGAACGTACAGCGGTGTTCCGAACCTATGCGCCAGTTCAACTGTATCGCATCCGCCAATTTCAAGCCGCCCCTGGCTGTTTATATTCATAGTCCCGTGAAACCTCATTAAAATTCCTCCTGCAGCTATAACATCATTTACGTTTTTTACATAAGTAAGCGACCCGTTAAAGGAAGGCCGCTAAAAAATCTGTTAGTCAACCCCCTCTCCCACCTGAGATAGCGCTCCACCGGGCAATGAGGTTTGATTGCCGCGGTGACAGTCCGGCACCTTTTCGGTGACGGCCCAGCCCAAAAACCCCGGCAGTTTTCGGACTTCGGCGGGATGCCCTTTCTTTTTGCCTCAAATACGTCGCCGGACATAAAAGGCAAATTTACTTTTACAGCCCGCTCCTCTACCTCACCCCTGGTGGGATGAGGTGAATTTATCTTAAATTAGCTTAATTTTAGCACGGCTGCAGCATCGCGTCAAGACGAAGGGGTTGATTTTAGTTTCCTATATACTTTGACAATGCTAATGTTATAGTTTATACTTTTAATTAAGAACTTTTCTTAAAAAAGCGAGGGCAAATAATGAGCAAGACAGAAAACAACCAGCCTGTTTACGTAATCAGCGTCGCTGCCAGGCTAGCTCAGGTCCACCCCAGAACTCTGCGCATATATGAGGAATTCGGCCTGCTCAGCCCCTCCAGGACGGAAGGCAATATCCGGCTATACTCTCAAAAGGATCTTACTGTGATCAGGCATATCCGGTACCTTACACAGACCAGGAGCGTCAACCTGGCGGGAGTTAAGATCATCCTGGAGATAGAAGAAAGATATGGTATAAACCTGGAGGACGAAGATTAAAAAACACATTTGTCAAGATAAGTATATTTGCCCTTAAAAAATGATTCAAAATATAGAACAAGGGGGTTAAAATAATGGCCAAAGCAGTAGGGATAGACCTTGGTACCACAAATTCAGTCGTAGCGGTTATGGAAGGCGGCAAACCTGCGGTGATCGTAAACGCCGAAGGAAGCCGGACCACACCTTCGGTGGTAGCCTTTAAAGATGACGGCGAAAGACTTGTCGGGCAGATAGCCAGGCGTCAGGCATCCTTGAACCCGGAAAAAACACTTTTCTCAATCAAACGTTTCATTGGACGGCGTTATTCGGAAGTCAGCGAGGAAAGAAACCTCGTAACTTATAAAGCAGTTTCAGGGCCGAACGACGCTGTTCGCTTCCAGGTCGGCGATAAAAACTATGCTCCCGAGGAAATCTCGGCAATGATTCTGAAAAAGTTAGTCGATGACGCTTCAAAATACCTTGGTGAAAAAGTTGTCGACGCTGTAATTACCGTTCCGGCCTATTTCAACGACGCCCAGCGTCAGGCAACCAAAGACGCGGGAAAGATAGCCGGTTTAAACGTGCTTAGAATAATCAACGAACCGACGGCAGCCTCTTTGGCATATGGCATGGATAAGAAAAACAACGAAGTGGTCATGGTTTTCGACCTTGGCGGAGGCACCTTTGACGTCTCCATCCTCGAAGTCGGGGACGGTGTTTTTGAAGTTAAATCAACCAACGGCGATACGCACCTGGGCGGGGACAACTTCGATAAGGAAATAGTAAATTGGATGGCTGACGAATTCAAGATAAATTATGGTATCGACTTGAGATCAGACAAACAGGCCCTGCAGCGCTTGATCGAAGCCGCCGAAAAGGCCAAGACAGAACTGTCCGCAACGTTAGAAACAAATATCAGTCTCCCTTTTATCACTGCCGACGCCAGCGGACCAAAGCATCTGGACATGAAACTTTCCAGGGCAAAATTCGATGATTTGACACATCACCTGGTTGAGCGCTGCCGGGGACCGGTCAAAACAGCCCTTGCCGATGCCAAGCTCAGCGAAAAGGACATTGACGAAGTGATCCTGGTAGGAGGTTCGACGCGTATCCCGGCTGTACAGAAACTGGTCCGCGAAATGACCGGCGGAAGAGAGCCGAATCAGGGCGTCAACCCCGATGAGGTCGTCGCCATCGGCGCAGCTATACAGGCCGGCGTTTTAATCGGCGAAGTAAAAGATGTCGTTTTGCTTGATGTCACACCTTTATCTTTGGGAGTGGAAACTTTGGGAGGAATAATGTCTAAGATTATAGAGCGGAATACAACCATTCCCACTAAACGCAGCCAAATTTTCACAACTGCGGAGGACAGCCAGCCGGCTGTTGATATTCATGTTCTCCAAGGCGAAAGGGAAATGGCCAGGGATAACCGTTCGCTCGGACAGTTTAAATTGGACGGCATACCTTTGGCAACCCGGGGGATGCCGCAAATAGAGGTCACCTTCGATATTGACGCAAACGGCATACTTAAAGTCAACGCCAGAGATAAAGCAACGGGCAAGGAGCAGACCATTACCATAACAGGATCAACCAGTCTCGTCAAAGAGGAAATTAATCGCATGGTCAAAGATGCCGAAATGCATACCGAGGAAGATAAAAAGCGCAAGCAGGAAGTGGAAGTGCGCAATGAGGCGGACGGGCTGGCCTACCGTGTGGAACGGCAGCTGAAGGATTTTCAGGATAATATCCCCGTTCATGAAAAGGCCCGTATTGAACAGATACTCAGCGATTTGAAAACCGCTTTAAAGGAAAATGCCCCGGGTGAAAGAGTTCGTTCACTGCATGATGATCTCCAGCAGGCCGCCTACTTGCTGTCCGAAGCAGCCTATCGTAAAACACGTGAAGAAACTGCTGAACCCGACAGCTCTTCTCCAGGAAAGCCAAAACCTGATGATGTCGTAGACGCTGAATTTGAAGAAAAAAGTTAAAGAGGTAAATAAAAAACCGTACGAGCGCACAAAAAGTGCGTTTCGTACGGTTTTTTATGCAGTCTCTTATACAGGAACCTTTGGCAAATTACTTAAAGCTCCTTTTAAATCATCCTCCGGAAGCGGATAGTCAATCAGATTACCGGACAGGTAATTGTCATAGGCGGCAAGATCAAGGTGACCATGTCCGCTCAGATTAAACAGGATGGTCCTTGCCTCCCCTGCCTCCCTTGCCTCGATTGCTTCTATAATGGCCTGCTGAATAGCATGAGCAGATTCAGGAGCCGGAACTATGCCCTCGCATTTGGCAAACTGGATCGCTCCCTTGAAAATCGAGGTTTGATCAAGAGCACGGGCTTCGATTATCTTGTCAGCCACCAACTGGGAAAGAATTGGTGAATCCCCGTGATACCTCAAGCCCCCTGCATGAATGCCCGGCGGTATAAAGCCGGACCCCAGGGTGTACATGTAAAGAAAAGGGGTAAAACCTGCGACGTCACCGAAATCATAGGTGTGCAGTCCGCGCGTAAGTGTCGGGCAGGCGGTTGGCTCAACAGCCACCATGCGTACTTTTGTTCCCTTGGTTATTTTGTCACAAGCAAAGGGAGCTGCAAAACCACCGAAATTGCTTCCTCCACCGACACACCCGATTACCACATCCGGGTAATAACCCGTTTTAGCCATCTGCTCTTTAGCCTCCAGGCCAATCACGGACTGGTGCAGCAGGACATGGTTTAAAACGCTGCCCAGGGAATAATTGGTGTCTTCACGTCCGGCAGCCTCTTCAACGGCTTCACTGATTGCCAGACCTAAACTGCCCGGTGTATCAGGATTCTCAGCAAGAGCACGGCGGCCGGTATTTGTACGTTCGCTTGGGCTCGCGTATACACTCCCCCCGAAGATTTCCATAATCGAGCGGCGGTAAGGTTTTTGCTGATAGCTAACTTTTACCATGTAAACGACGCACTCAAGGCCAAAAAAGTTGCAGGCCTGCGCTAAAGCGGTCCCCCACTGTCCGGCGCCTGTCTCGGTAGCCAGGCGCTTGACGCCTTCCTTCTTATTATAATAAGCCTGGGCAATCGCAGTATTCAGCTTATGGCTGCCCGCCGGACTTACTCCTTCATATTTGTAGAAGATGCGTGCAGGCGTATCCAGCGCCTTTTCAAGGTACCTTGCCCTGTACAACGGGGAAGGACGCCACAAACGGTATAATTCCCTCACCTCATCTGGGATCTCAATCCACCTTTCCAATGTCGCTTCCTGCATAATCAGGCCCATCGGGAAAATCGGCTTTAAATCATCAGGTGTTACGGGTTGTCCTGTCCCCGGGTGCAGCGGCGGTTTCGGCAAATTGGGCATGTCCGCCATGATATTATACCAGTGGGTTGGGATCTCGTTCTCGGAAAGAAATACTTTCAGTTCCTCCATATTCTTAAAAACTCCCCTCTTCTCAATTAAGTATAGACTTATTACCGTAAATTATATTTTACTTTATAGGAAGATATTAAATCAAGAAAACTTGAAATAACATATAATATTGTTTATTTTGTAATTTCCGATAAATATATCGTTGACAAACTCTGGTTAACGTATTATAATAAAATAACTTTCATAAGTCCTTCCTGGTTTTTTATCATCCAAAAGTAAACCTGAGTAAATTACAAGATATTCCAGTTGTAGGGTATTTCAGCCCGAATCCAACAACTTACAATTTAATGACAGGATGTCTGCATTAAAGAGACGACATCTTAAAAGTATTCAGGAGGTGGTAAAAATGCAAATGCCCCCGAATAACACTTCCACAAACAACCTGGCAGTAATTTCCAATAGGGGCGTTTACACATTCGTGGAGGAAAATGGCAAGCTGAAAACTACACGTTCAGTAAGCGGGCTGGTATCAGCAGTTGAACCCGTTTTATCCAGCAACAATGGGATTTGGATATCCTGGTGCGGAAGGCTTGGCAATGATAAACACAGCCAAGGTATCCAGGCCGCAATTCCACCTGACCGGCCACAGTACCACGTTCAGGAAGTTATCTTGAATGAACAGGACTATAATGCCTATTATGATGGTTTTTGCAACAGTACTCTTTGGCCCCTTGCCCATCAGATGATTGATAAATGTGTTTTCGAAGGAGACTTCTGGCACGCCTATCGCAGGGTCAATTACAGGTTTGCTCAGATAGTAGCCCGCGTAACACAACAGGACGATCTTTTCTGGGTGCACGACTATCACCTTATGCTGGTACCCAAGCTGCTAAGACGCTATTATCCCCGGGCAAGGGTAGCCTTCTTCTGGCATATTCCCTTCCCCCCGCTGGAAGTTTTTCAGCTTCTGCCCTGGGGCAAGCAATTGCTGCAGGGTTTGCTTGGAAGTGATCTTGTAGCCTTTCATACGCGATCTTATGTGAATAATTTCCTGGCCTGCGCAGAGCATTATTTTCCAGCCAAAATAAATCATGAAAAGGGAACAATCAGGCTGCGCGACAGGAGAATAATAGTCAGGGATCTTCCTGTCGGCATTGACTGGCGCCGTTTTGAACAACTGGCGGCCGATCCGCGGATCAGGCAGCGGGCAAGCCAGATTCGGCATGCAATAGGTGCGGAATACCTGCTGCTTGGGGTCGACAGGCTCGATTATACAAAAGGAATTCCTGAAAAGATAAAGGCTCTGGGAGAATTCTTAAAAAGATATCCCAGGTACCGGAGCAAAGTAAGCCTGCTTCAGATAGGTGTGCCCACCAGGAACGGCGTAGACACCTATGATCTTTACAGACAAAAAATCGCACAGGTTGTCGGGGAAATTAACGGCCTATATGACCAGGGTTACGGAGCCGTCCCGGTCAGGTATCTGAACCGTTCCCTGGATGAAGAGGAACTTGTGGCCCATTATCTGGCCGCAGATGTAATGATGGTTACACCCGTGCGTGACGGACTTAATCTCGTGGCTAAGGAATTTGTGGCTTCCCGGAATGACGGCAACGGTGTGCTCTTACTAAGCACTTATGCAGGAGCGGCCGAGCAATTAGAGGGCGCCCTGCTGGCCAACCCTTACGACTATGAACAGCTTGCGGTTAAAATCAAAAAGGCGCTGGAAATGTCCGCCGCGGAAAAACAGGAGCACTTAAGGGTTTTAAAACAGTCAGTCATGAATAAAGATATCCAGTGGTGGTGGCAGGCCAACCTGAAACTCATCGCTGTATCAAATATCAGGCCGGTCACGGAAGACGATATTTCGTCCGCAAAAACAGCCGGACTGTCCTAAGATCTTTTTTAAATAATTATTTCCATAATAAGTAATAAGCCGGATATAACCGGCTTATTACTTTTCCTGTAACTATCCTACTCTGAAAATAAGTTTTTCATCCTCCTGCCGGCGCCGCTTTAAGCGGCATGGATGTCTATTTAATATTCATTAAAATGTTTTTTTATACTGTTCTTGAACAGATGTAAAATCCTGCGCATTCTTGACACCGGGCAGATCAGCGCTTGATAACTATTGGGCTGCTATTGTACACAGCAACGTTTGGAGACGATTATTATTGCATGTTTGTCCGGTCGGTGATATAGTATTGGCAATAAATATTTTATTTTTATAAAAAATCAAGAGGAGGTTATGCCTAAAAAGGTAAGGGAGCGGAGCTGCAAAGATTAAGAGAAACTGCTTTATTCCCAATTAAAAACTTTTCAAAGAGGGTTGGGATTTTTTATGATGCAACAACCAATTGTCATCGATGATAGGAAGTCTGATCTCAGCAAGGAAGTGCTTCTGCACAGCGGTCAGGATTCATCTTTATGTTTCCAGTGCGGCAAATGCACTGCCGGTTGCCCGGTTGCTTTTGCAATGGATTTGACGCCAAACCAGATTATGAGAATGGTTCAGCTGGGATTGACAGATGATGTTCTGAACTCTCAGACTATACGCCTTTGCGCTTACTGTTCAACTTGCTCCGTCCGTTGTCCGCGCAACATCGGTGTGGCGGACGTGATGGACAGCCTGCGCATAATGGCCGCCGAAAGAAACATACCCGGCACGGACAGAAGCCGCAAGGTAAATATTTTCAACCAGGCCTTCTTGGATACTCTAAAAATGTTTGGCCGGTCGCACGAAGTTTTAGCCATGCTTTTATTTAATTTAAGAAGCTGTCAGCCCTTTCACAATGCGAAACTCGGTTTAAAAATGTTTAACAACGGAAAAATCAAGCTTAAACCGGACAGAGTCAAAGCGGTTAATGAAGTCAAGGAAATATTTCAACGAATCAATCGATTAAGGAAAGGGGCTTAAAGGTAGTGAAAGTTGCCTATTACCCCGGCTGCAGCTATGAAACCAGCGGCAAAGATTACGAAATTTCAGCAAAAATGGTCTGCAACAAATTAGGCATAGATTTAGTCGAGATACCGGATTGGAGCTGCTGCGGGTCTACCGCCGCGCACAGCACTGATCACCTCCTGGCCGTGTCTCTAGCTGCACGGAATTTGGCCCTTGTAGAAAAAATGGGCTTCGATACTGTCACAGCCTCCTGCTCGGCCTGTTACCAGAGGCTGGCCCTCGCCCAGGCCGAACTGGCTCAGGACAAAAAACTACTCGAACAGGTCAACGAAATAACAGGTTACGATTATAAGGCAGCGGTAAAGGTGAATTCAATCCTGGAGATCATTGCGGGGTTGGACGAGGAAAGCATCAAGGCTAAGATTACCAGGTCTATGGAAATTTTTCGTATCGCGCCCTATTACGGATGTCTGTTGGTCCGGCCGTCAAAGGTGAAAATTGACGACCCGGAAAACCCGACGATCATGGACAGGATGCTGCAGACAACCGGGGCCCAGGTAGTAGACTGGTCCCATAAAACGGAATGCTGCGGGGCTTCCCTGTCGGTCAGCAACAACGATATCGTTATTTCTCTGGTATCCAGAATCATCAAGGCCGCCAATGCAGCGGACGCCAACTGCATCGTTACCGCCTGCGCGTTGTGCCACTTAAACCTGGACTATTACCAGTCTTTTGCTACTCAAACAAAGGGCGCCCTGAAAGAGATGCCCATTTTTTATTTTCCCCAGATCCTGGGGTTGGCTATGGGCTTCAGCAAAAAGGATATGGGTGTCGAATATAACATCACCGATACATCCGAATTAGTTAAAAAGGTTGTCTGAAGAAATACCTGACAGCGGTTAAAATTGTATTACAACGAGGAGCGATAATATGCAACGCATTGGTGTTTTTATCTGCTGGTGCGGTTCGAATATAGGAGGTGTTGTTGACGTACCCGCGGTAGCCCGCGAAGCTGCCAAATTCCACGGGGTGGTCTACAGCGCCGAATATAAGTACATGTGCTCTGAACCTGGCCAGGAGATGATCGTTTCTGCAATCAAGGAACACCGTCTGACCGGGGTGGTCGTCGCTTCCTGCTCCCCCACCCTGCATGAAATCACCTTCCGTAAGAACATTGCCCGTGCAGGACTGAACCCCTATATGTTGGAAATGGCCAATATCCGCGAGCAATGCTCCTGGGTGCACCAACACGAACCGGAAAAAGCCACTAAAAAAGCCATTGAACTGGTGCGCAGGGCGGTTGCCAAGGCTGGAAAGCTGGAGCCGCTTTTTGAGAGCGCTATCCCGGTAACCAAAAGAGCGCTGATCATCGGTGGGGGTATTGCCGGTATCCAGGCTGCCCTTGATATTGCCGACGCCGGCAACGAAGTAGTCATCGTAGAAAGGGAGCCAACCATCGGAGGTAAGATGGTCTTACTGGATAAAACCTTCCCCACTCTTGACTGTTCGGCCTGCATCAGCACACCTAAAATGGTGAGCGCTGCCCAGCACCCCAACATCAAGATTTATACTTATGCGGAAGTGGAAGAGGTAAAAGGTTATATAGGAAATTTCTCCGTGGTGGTTAAACAAAAAGCGCGTTCCGTGAACAGCAATTGCACCGGGTGCGGCGCCTGCTGGGCGAAATGCCCCACTAAAAATATACCCAACGAATTTGACCTGGGCATGAGCATGCGCAAAGCTATCTATGTTCCTTTTCCCCAGGCTGTACCCAACCGGCCGGTTATTGACCGTGAACGCTGCCGGCAGTTTGTCAAGGGCAAATGCGGCGTCTGCAAGAAGTTCTGCCCCACAGACGCAATTGACTATGAACAAGGTGATGAGTTCATCACCGAAAATGTCGGCGCCATTCTTGCGGCTACCGGCTATGATTTAATTGACTGGACCAAGATATATGGAGAATACGGATATGGAAAATATCCCGATGTAGTTACCGGCCTGCATTTTGAGCGTATGGTGAACGCCTCCGGTCCGACCGGCGGTAAAATCCTGCGCCCCTCTGACGGCGAACAGCCTAAAACGGTTGTCTTTATTAAATGTGTGGGTTCGCGTGACGAGGCCAAGGCTAAGGAGTACTGCTCCAGGGCTTGCTGTATGTACACGGCCAAACACGCCCACCAGGTTCTGGAGAAAATCCCCGGATCGCAAGTGGTTATCTTTTATATAGACGTTCGCTGCGCAGGCAAGGCATACGAGGAGTTCTATTTAAAAACCTTACACGAAGGGGCTATCTACACCAGAGGAAGAGTATCCAAAATCTATCCCGAGGGCAACCACCTGATTGTTAAAGGGGCCGATACACTTCTGGGCAGGCCGGTTGAAGTCGTTGCCGACCTGGTCGTACTGGCTACGGCAATGATACCATCCGCGGGTTCCGCTGATGTTGCCCGGACAGTTGGATTTACAGTCGATAAAGACGGGTTTTTCCAGGAAGCCCACCCGAAACTACGGCCGGTGGAAACAAATACCGGCGGTGTATTTCTGGCCGGCGTCTGCCAGGGACCGAAGGATATTCCAGACACGGTTGCCCAGGCCAGCGCCGCCGCGGCTAAAATAATCGGACTGCTTTCACATTCCGAGATAGCCGGGGAACCGACTATCGCCTGTGTAAATGAGGCAATGTGCTCGGGCTGCCTGGCCTGCCGCGGAATTTGTCCCTATCGTGCTATTGAGCCCAAGGAAATTGTGGAAAGACTGCCCGGCAAACAGGTAACACGGGTGGTAGCTTCCGTCAACAGCGGCTTGTGCCAGGGATGCGGCGCCTGCACGGTTGCCTGCCGTCCGGGAGCGCTCAACTTAAAAGGCTTTACCAACGAACAATTACTATCTGAGGTGGATGCGTTATGTCAATAGAAAACGAGGCTCAGGAAAATTGGCAGCCTAAGATTGTCGGAATTTGCTGCAGATGGTGTACCTATGCGGGAGCTGATCTGGCCGGCATAAGCCGGATGAATTACCCGACGACAGTACGGGTAATCAGAGTTCCCTGCTCCGGACGGGTTAATCCGCAGTTTATTATCCGTGCGCTTCAGCAGGGGGCCGATGGCGTCTTTGTCAGTGGGTGCCACCCTGGCGACTGCCACTATTCTAGCGGCAATTACCATGCCAGAAGGCGTCTGCAGGTTTTAAAAAGGCTTCTTGAATTTGTAGGCCTGGAGCCGGA
>JBAZGB010000033.1:0-30434 GCA_041653135.1 Eubacteriales bacterium
ACGAACCGGTGTGATCGCGATTGGATTGACATCCTCGGCGCCTGACGCTTTTTCAAGCCCGGGTACCACTTGGTATCTGTCATTGGTGTAATCGATCAATTTAAAGAATATGTCATAGAAAAGCGCTACATCATCCTGTGACAGTTTCATCGTCTAAGCATCTCCAATCCAGGAAATTTCAAGTGAATTGCCGCCTCGATCACTATAACAAAAAAAGGCGTCCCCTGGAAAGAGGCGCCGGCAAAAGAGGCAAGATTAAACCAGAAACATACGGAAGTCCTTGTCGAGAGGATATAGATAGATATCTTTCACCGGCAGCTTGTATTTTTTAAACCGATCCAGCTTACCCCGGCCCTGGGTGGAACCTACGAAGGTCCAGTTGGCAGCCTTGTAACAAGTTCCGGCAAAGCGATCCTTCCCGACAAAAGTTTCCATAAGCACCGGCTTGTAGCCATAAACTTTGTTTATTAAACAAGCATCTAAAACAATTGCCAAAATAATACAGAGATACCATCAATGGTTTCAAATAATATTAAGCATTCATTAAGGTTTCATATTTCTCTTTTTTGATAATATTAATTATATGTCAGAAATGAAAAAGCAAGGGAGAAGTCATGATGCATGATTTTTATGTACCTGGTGTGAATTTCATAGCACAGGGCGATTTGTGGTTGGCATTACTTTTCCTAATCTTGAAAATCGTTATAGCAGTTGCAATCGTTTATTTTGCTATAAGATTTATTAGTAAATATTTAGATATTAGGTGTGAAAGTAAAGTAAAAGAAGATTCGGCTATTGTTATTCTTAGAGAAAGATATGCTAGGGGTGAAATTGACACGGAAGAGTTTAGACAAAAAGAAGAAGAATTACAACAAACTACTGGTAAAAAGACTTAAGATAAGGAGGATCGATTACTAGCGAACTGCCCAAATTGTAAAAGTAATCTACAAAGAGGATTTAAATTTCGCCAGTACTGTGGAACGTATGTGAATAAAAAGATGTTTTGTCCCTCCTGCGGGGGCAAAGCAGAACCTGCTTGGGTATCTTGTCCTAATCATGGTGCGGCATTAAAAGGAACTGAATTTCGTCAATACTAGCAACAAATTTCAAGGGCGGAGCATCAGCCATATGGACATCAGCACAGCAGTTCTGGACGAAAATATTAAAAAAGGTTTGGTTTTAAAGCAAACGAATTAGCTGGTAACAGATGGAAATAATAATAGAATAAAAGAAAGGGGTATGAGATTATGAGCTTTTTTTCAATATCATCGAAAAGAACCATTACAAGAAGGGGCATTATGGGAGTGATCACCATCAGAAGAAAGGTTTATTAGGTAACTTATTGAATTCAATGTTTTCCAGAAGTGGTTCAGGTGGCCATTATAGAAATTATGGACATCCAGCAAATAGTGATGCACCTATGCAAAACCAATCCCCATCAAGCCAAGGTTCAGCCAATTGCATTAAATGCAACAACCAAATTCAAGCAGGTTCAAAGTTCTGCTTGCATTGTGGTGAGCCTGTTAAAGCAGCATCGTTTTGTGCAAATTGTGGTGAAAAAATGCCGCCTAATGCAAAATTCTGTTCGGGATGCGGACAAAAACTGAACGGGTAAACGCATGCAATTTTTTGCCGCACAAAGACATCTTGGAAAAAGGCTCGGTGAATATACAGTTGAGGCAATAATCGGCGAAGGCAGATATGGTCTGTGTTTTCTTGCTAAAACCGACTACGGTGCTAATGTGATTATTAAAAAATTCAAACCGAGCCTTTTTGCCAAGAATACAGAAAAGAATGCATTCGAAGCTGTTATCCTCTCAACGCTCAAAGATGAAAGAATCCCTGAGCTTTTAGGTGTTATCAATCAAAGAGGTTTGTATGGATTTGTTTTGGAATGGAAGCCTGGAATCACCGTTAAAGACATGATTTTCAAGCATGGATATGAGTTATCTAGTGAAGAGTTTTATCATATTGGTTTAAAGCTGATAAATATTATAGAATATCTTCATGAAAACGGCATCGTTCATAGGGATATAAGGATACCTAACGTTCTCATTGATAGGGATAAGATATACTTAATTGACTTTGGTCTGGCAAGATTTGCAGACAATAATCAATATAAATATGATCTGGATTATTCCTATCTAGGCGATTTTCTCTTGTACTTCCTCTATTCTTCATTTAAAAAAAATGGAAATAAGAAGAATTTGCCTTGGCATGAAGAATTGTCATTAAACGATAAACAAAGAATGCTTTTAAAAAAATTATTCGGCCTTGAAGCGATTTATAAAAGCATTAAAGACATAAAAGTAGATTTTATCGAATCCTTTGGAAATAAAATGCAATGAGGGGTTTTCGAAAGGGTTTATTCAACGGCAAGTGATAATTGCCAAATGCAGGGGAGAGCATAAGGAAATAATTACTCATTTGATAGATATAATAATTCACATAGATGTTCATTTGGCTGAGGTAATACAAAGCTATGGAATGTGGACCTATTTAATCCTGTTTATAATAATATTTTGTGAAACAGGATTGGTTGTTACCCCGTTTTTGCCTGGAGATTCATTGCTTTTTGTAATTGGGGCATTAGGGGCGACAGGGGCTTTAGATTTTGACCTTGTAATAGTTCTCCTGATAATTGCCGCAATAACTGGAAACTCTTTAAATTATTACATTGGGAGAATGATTGGAAGGAGAGTATTAGAGAGACCCTTGAACCGGCTATATATGGAAAACAGGGGATGCCCCCGGTTTTATCGCCGGAAGGATACAGAACGCCGTGGGCAAATACCTTGACAGCCTTCTTCCGCCCTTTTTCAAGGCGCTGATCAGGTATGCCGGGGAATGCAGGTACGCCTGGCACACGCCCGGCCACATGGGCGGCGCGGCTTTTCTCAAGTTCCCGGCGGGCAGGGTATTTTACCAGTTCTTCGGGGAGAATGCCTTTCGCTCGGACCTCTCTGTTTCGGTTCCGGAGCTGGGATCACTGCTCAACCATACCAAGGTCCTGCGGGAGGCTGAAATTAACGCTGCCGGCATTTTCGGCGCCGACAGGACGTATTTTGTAACAAACGGAACCACCACCTCCAACAAGATAGTATTCCAGGCAACCGTCAGCCCCGGTGACATTGTGCTGGTTGAAAGGAACTGCCACAAATCGGTGATGCAGGCTATTATTCTGACCGGAGCGGTTCCCGTTTACCTGCGCACGTCCAGAAACGCCCACGGCATGATAGGCTCTGTATTGTCCGGCAAAAGGGGGATAATAGTAGTAAAAAATAATAGTGCAGGCCCGACCTCCCGAGGGAGGTCAGTTTGACAGGATCTAGCCCTGTCACCTGCATTATAAGTATATCAGAAATAGCAGGTGTAGTCAAAGACAGATTATCTCAGGGGGTTGCCGGTATTGCAAATATAAAACGTAATTATTAATTACAGGTTAGTTTATATTGCACGCGGGATTATTTCTTTGTATTAAAATGGATTCTATTCTATTTCTTTCACTTTGATCTGGTATTTCTTTATAGCTAAAACCGCATTGATATTTTAAAATCTTATTTCTTATACATGGATTTGATTCCGAAACCATCAAATGCTCACTAATTCCGTTTAGCAGGTTATTAGTTTGTCCTATATAAAAAAGCTTGTAAATCTTAGACTCTATCGTGTAAAGCGCATACACTCCCCCTGTTTGCGGGGTTAATACTATGGAATAATGATTTAAAGGCAATGCTCTAATCAATTGTTATAGAACTCCCATCATAAATATTAAAATAGAAAGTTATAAAGTATTTTCAGGGTAGTAGGTATGTATGGTTTATGATTAATTTATGGCAGCATACAATTCTATCTTTGTAACTTCCTTCTTTGTAACTTCCTTCTTTGCACTCACCTTATTAATTATATTCTTATTAAGAAGAATTGTCGAATGTTGATTTGGGGCTTGCAAATGGGATGGGCATATTCAGACCGCCAAATAATATAATCGAACGTTATTAATGTATACCATAAAATTACATTTGTAGTGGCACGTCTTTTGTGTCTGCTAAGCCTTGGTATTTGGGATAGACATCCATGTCGCTAAAGCGGCGCCAGTCTAATATTGTTTTTAAGCCGCCGTTTCTAACAACAATAAACACTTTAACTGAATTGTTCCTTAACACTGGCTGGTTGCAGGAAATAAATTTACAACTTTTTGCTTACCTGGCTCACCTCTTTTGTCATTGACCTTTAGTATTTTATAGCGGCTTCACAGGGATGTATATATCCACTAAGTGCTTCTTTTCCGGATGTTCCTCGGGGTTATTCAGGTAGAGTTCGTAGCTAATGCCGATCATCGCACTGGAAACCGCTTTCCGGCAGCCAGCCGCTGATTAGAGCGTCCCATGCTTCCCCATAATCACTCGATGCAATTTCAAAATGACCCACCGCATATTGTCCACCTTCAATTTTCATCTTTCCAATTTCACCGTCCACCGGGGTGTTTTCCGGGACAGTAAGGCATACGCTTATTCTCAGTTTTTGCTCGTCGGTGATGTTCGGGTCGTCATGGTAAACCGTCATCATTATATGATAAAATAAATGTTCATCGGGATTTTCTGCACGTATCGTGGCGCCGGCGCTGATTCTATATTACAATCTGTAGCGGTTATCCAAGGTAGATAAACCGGCCGCAAAGGAATCAGAATATTGATTATAAGCATAAGGAGTAAAAACTAATGGCCAAAGGAATCATTTATGCAATCTCTATAAGCGCAGAAAGGGGACAGCTAAAAAAGGAAGTTTCCGAAGCTAATCTTATTGAAAACCATGGTATAGAAAACGATGGGCATGCCGGCGCCTGGGGACGTCAGGTTACCTGTCTTAACTGGGCCAGTGTTCAAAAAACTAATCAAGAACATAATTTGAATGTCGGTCCGGGCGGCTTTGCTGAAAACATTCTGATTGAAGGGATGGACTTTTCCAGTCTGGCCGCAGGGAGCAGAATCAGGTTAGGCACAAGCGCTGTTTTGGAAGTAACGCAAATCGGCAAAGAGGATCACCCCAGTGTAGTCCTCAGAACTTACGGCGTAAGTCTTCTGCCGAAAGAAGGATTGTTTTGTAAAGTTATTACAGGCGGGATTATTAAAAAAGGAGATTCCGTTGAGAAAATCTAACTGCTAAATGAAAACAGAATTTCAGGGAAAAAGATATTGGTTCATACAGCAATCTTTGAGATATCTGCCCAGGTTAAAAAAATGACTTAGTATATTTACCACGGAATAAAATGAGCAAAGGCCTCCTTCAAAAATACAGGAGGCCTAATTCCAATTAAAAGCAGCGTCATTTTTTAAAAACTTTGCAAGGCTGGTTAAGATAAATTACTCCATGCCTTCTTATAATTATTGGCCAGTTCCGCTCCCTTTTCCAGTGCCTTGAGGTTGATCGGGATCATATCCAGGTTTCGCTTGGGCAGGATCTCTTCAAAGGAGTTTTCTACGGCGCTTACGGATATCACGCCGGTCAACTCTAATAATGCCCCAAGAATTACACTGTTGGTGACCCTGATATCACCCAGATGCTCCGCTTCCTCACTTGCTTTTATGGAAACCACACGGACGTCTGATCTTTTTACGCCAAGATTAACCATGGAGCTGTTCACAATAATAATTCCCCCAGGGATGACTGAATCCTCATAGTTTTTCAGGGAGAGGTTGTTCATCACTACCAGTACGGATGGTTCGGATATGATCGGAGAACTTATCGGGCTGTCGGAGATGGTGACGCCGCAGTTTGCAAAACCCCCGCGTTTTTCCGGTCCATAAAAGGGCACATAGGAGACCTCCTTATTCTCCGATGTTGCCGCCAGGGCAAGCAATTGTCCCATTGAAAGGGCGCCCTGGCCGCCGATGCCTGCAATATAGATTTCTTCATGCATTTAGACCACCCCCGCAGGTGATTTGTATACCCCGAGCGGGTAAAAAGGGATCATCTTTTCTTCCATCCATTTGATAGCTTCAAGCGGGGACAGCCCAAGGTTGGTCGGGCATGCCGAAAGGGCTTCGACAAGGGAAAAGCCTACCCCGTTGAGTTGCATTTCAAATGCTTTCCGAATAGCCTTTTTTGCCTTGATTATTTCTTTAGGATTATGCAATGATACCCTTTCCACGTAGGCTACGCCCTCAACCGGGGCAATCAGTTCACAGACCCCGATCGGGTTTCCGTTAATTTCTACCGATCTGCCGAAGGGGGTTGTCTTGGTTACCTGGCCGATCAGGGTAGTCGGCGCCATCTGTCCGCCTGTCATACCATAAACGGTGTTGTTGACAAAAATAGTAGTTATTTTTTCTCCGCGGGCGGCGGTGTGAATAAAGTCACCAATTCCTATAGCGGCAAGATCGCCGTCCCCCTGGTATGTAAAAAGCACCCGGTCAGGCAGCACCCTTTTAACGCCGGTGGCTACAGCAGGAGCACGGCCGTGCGCTGCCTGAATCATATCAACATTAAAATAGTCCTTTGCAAGAACTGAACATCCGACTGAACTAATCCCAATAGTGCGCCCGTTGACCCCCAGTTCGTCAATGGCTTCGGCAACCAGGCGGTGAGCAATTCCGTGCATACAGCCGGGGCAGTAATGAAAGGGAACGTCCCTCAGGCTATATGGTCTTGCAGTAATTTTTTTCATCGGCCTGTTCCTCCCCTTTCGCTAACTTTCTTCAGTTCTTCTAAAATATCTTTGGCCAGCGGAACCATTCCACCAAGCCTGCCGTAATGGTATACAGGCACACGGCCTTTTGCGCCGATTTCAACGTCCTCAAACATTTGACCCATGTTCATTTCCACCGCCAAAAAGCATTGGACCGATTTGGCGGCCCGGCTGATTACATCATAGGGGAACGGCCATAGCGTAATAGGACGTATTAATCCGGCCCGGATACCCTGATCACGCGCTTTGTCAACTACCGCACGGCAAATCCGTGAGACAGTGCCGAAAGCCACCAGGGCAACTTCGGCGTCATCCAGCATGTATTCCTCGCAGAGTGTTTCCTTTGCGCGAATTTCTTCATATTTGTGTAAAAGCCTTAAATTCACTTCTTCCATCTCTTCCAGGACAATATATAGAGAATTTATCACATTTCTATCCTCGTGATAATCCCTGCCTATAGTAGCCCACGGCCGGGGCGGTATCTCAACACTTTTCTCCTCGTCAATCACTACTGGTTCCATCATCTGCCCCATAATGCCGTCTGCCAGGACCATCGCCGTCATCCGGTATTTGTCGGACAGATCGAAGGCCTTTTTCATCAGGTCAAGGATTTCCTGCACCGAATTTGGGGCCAGGACAATCGTGTAATAATCGCCGTGACCTCCGCCTCTGGTTGACTGAAAGTAATCAGCCTGTGAAGGCCCTATATTGCCAAGGCCGGGGCCGCCGCGCATAATATTCACCAATACGCAGGGGAGTTCGGATCCTGCAAGAAAAGAAAGTCCTTCCTGCATCAAGCTGACTCCCGGGCTGGAAGAGGCGGTCATTACCCTGGCCCCGGCGCTGGCTGCGCCAAAAACCAGATTAATTGAGGCCAATTCGCTTTCGGCCTGCATAAACAGCCCTCCTACTTCGGGAAGCCTTTTGGCAAGATAATGGGTAACTTCGCTCTGCGGTGTTATCGGGTAGCCGAAAAAGTGACGGCACCCGGCCAGAATAGCCCCTTCGCCGATAGCGTCATTCCCCTTCATTAAAAACCTTCTCAATTTTCCCGCCCCCTCTCCACTTCGATTACCATATCAGGACACATGATTGCGCAAAGGCCGCAGCCTGTGCATTTTTCCTGCTCGGTTACTGTTGCGACATGATAACCCATTTCATTGATGCTGCTTGCCATAACAATTATTTTCTTAGGACAAGCGGTAGTACAGAGCTGACAGCCTTTACAGCGGTCCTCCCGAAAAGTTACTTCTGACAAACGCGCTTCCCTCCAAATTCCTTATGTCTGTTTTAAAAAACTTGCCAGGGCGGCTTTATATAAAGGTCCATAGGCAGCAGCGGCAGATCAACTGCTATAAGATCAGCCAGGTCCCTGCGGATACTGAGGAAATCGACCGGCAGGCCAAGTTCCTCCGATGCCTTCATTACGATTTGGTGCCCGTCTATTACTGTTTCTATGTCCGTACCGCGGCCAAGGTTGGGGTTGCTGACCAGGGCATGGATTTTAAGCCTGGATGCGTTTTCAATGCTTCTTTTGACTTTATCGATTCCCTTAACATCACTTGTCATCGGCCGGTACGGATTAACCACCAGAAAAAAACGATGGTCATCTTCGGGTATATTCTCCCTGAAACGGCTCAGCGCCATTGCGCCCAGATCATCGCCGCCTATATCCAGGACACCGTAACCCATTCTTCCCTGAAGCACACCATATATGCCGGGGGAAAGGGCGGGAAGATCCGCATAGGCCAGTTCTTCTTTGGGGGAGATCATGGCAATGCCCATTTTTTCCAGGATTTTTTTAGCGGCGCCGGCTCTGAAATAATGATTTAAAATATCCAGATCTACTATTGTTACAGGAAAACCACTTTGATGAAGGTTTACAGCATAATTCAAGGCAACTTCAGTTTTCCCGCTTCCAAAGCCGCCGGCGAACAGGCTGAGTTTTTTTTGTGCTTTCATAGCTACCCTTTTTACATAAATTTTTTCGGGCACATCCCTTTCTTCGACGCAAGATTAATAAAATCCTTTGGCTTAACTTTGAACAATCGATCTTGTTTAATCTATCTGGGGGCCTCTGCCAATCATCATTTTTCCGTTATAATACCTGTTTTTTATATGTGCCGCTTCCTCAAGAAATTTTTCCAGGCCCTTTTGCCTGATATAGCACAGGTTAAAAATCTTTATGTTGTGGGGCAGGACTTCCGCTCCGTCGGCTGCAGGGTTAAGTTTTGCGCATGGAAAATCAGGGCATTCAAAACAAAAATCAACTCCATGTCTGTTGGCGCAGGCAAATGTTTCACATTGAGCGTCAATTGCAGGGCAGTTGCCTTTAACAGACCTGCAGCCGGGGCAGGGCGAAATATCATAGCCCCTGGCTTTTGCATCCTCCAGTATTTCAGGATTGTCATTAGCCTTATAAAGGGGACATTCGCCGCAAAAAATTCCACACGGCGCCGCCAATGAATAATCTCCGGCGATCTTCATGTATAAACCTCCTGTGTTGAAGTTTTTTAACCTGTTTAGCCTTTTTGTATTTATTTCGTGTGAAAAATGTTTTCCTGCAAAACAATTTACATAAAATTCTTCAGGAGGTAAAGAATAAATAAAAATAATTCTTTGAAGGAAAGGACTTGAAAAATGGACCAGCATATCCACTGTCTTGTGAATGATTGTCATTATTGGAATCAGGGGAATATGTGCAAAGCTAACGAGATACTTGTTGTCTCGGATAGTTTTAGCAGCAATCAGCCCGATACTGTAGACGCCACAATGGCCAAACAGCTCTCACCGACTCCCGCGGACGGCACGTGCATGTCCACCTGTTGTAAAACATACGCTGTAAAAAGCTCCGGCGGGTCTAATGTGGACAGAGTTAAAAGGATGCCTTAAAGAACAGGACTTATAAAAGGGACGGCGGAGGTGATTTGCCTCTGCTGTTTTTTTATTGTTTTTGAAGTAATGTTTTCAACTAAATGCTACATCCAGCGCCATCATCAGCGTGAAACCAAGAATAGTTAAGATGGTGGCCAGGTCCGTATTGCTGCTGCGCTGGGATTCCGGAATAACTTCTTCGACAACAACAAAAATCATTGCCCCTGCAGCAAAAGCAAGCGCGTAGGGCATCAGGGTTTTCATATGAAGGACGAATGATGCGCCAATTACACCGGCAATGGGGTCAACAGCCGCTGATAATTGTCCGTACCAAAAACTTTTCAGACGGGACATGCCTTCCCTGCGCAGGGGCATCGATACCGCAAGACCTTCCGGCAGGCTTTGGATTCCAACTCCTATAGTTAGGGCAATTGCGGCAGGTAAAGTGGCGGATGACAAACCGGAGGAAATGGCGCCGAAAGCAACACCCACAGCCAGGCCCTCGGGGATATGATGTAAAATAATGGCCAGGATAAACAATTGAGTTCGCTGTAGGGATGTTTTTACACCTTCAGCTTCTTCGGAAAGGCCGATATGGAGGTGGGGCAATATTTTATCAACACCCCACAGAAAAAACCCTCCAGCTAGAAAACCAACCGCCGGGGCAAGCCAGGTGATTCGATCATCCTTGCTCATTTCTATGGCTGGTGCAAGAAGGGACCAGTAAGAAGCTGCAACCATAATCCCGCCGGCAAAACCCAGCGATCCGTCAAGAATCTTCTTGCTTAAATTCTTGGCAAAGAAGATAATACTTGCTCCGCAGGCGGTCATTGTCCAAACAAAGCAAGTTGCTAAAAAAGCCTGAGTAACATGATTATTTAATGAGAGGTAATTCATCTTTACCTTATTTATATCCTATTTTTTAACACTAATGAATTCTATCACTTGTCCCAGCCGTTCTCAAGGGTAAAATCAAGGCTGGAGTATATATTATGCCCTTTACAGCCTGAATTCAGGATTAATTAAAAATAGTACTTAATAGTACCTATAAGTAGGAGGAGAGTCACTTAGGCTCTCCTTCTTATCGAAAAGATGTCGGGTGGTCTTTTACAGGCACCTTAAATCCACGTCATCAATGGCTACGGTATTATTATTGTCCGGTCCGGGTGTGAAGAGAAAGCGCACTTCAATTCTTGCTGTTCCGGCAGGGCTCAAACCTGTTGTAAGAGCGTAAAGGTTATATCTTTCCGGAATAGTGTTCTGGTTGAAAACGGGATCGGCGCGGGTTATAAACCTTCCTGCAGCGTCATAGAAGAACACTTCGGCGCCCAGGGTAAAGTCCCCAATCGAAGGGAATTTCTGATTTTCACGGGCCCAGAAGCTCAGTTTATAATTTCGCCGGGGGACACCGTTCACAGACTGTGTAAGCAATGCCCATGAAGTCCTAACCGATCCCATTTCGGCAGCGAAATCCCCGGACTTGGACAAACGCGTGCGGTGTATATTCTGGCCGCTCCAGCTGACCGGGGTAGTTTCATCTCTCCACTCTTCCAATCCGGGGTTTCTTAATAAATTACCGCTGGGGCAATCCGGGGTGGGCGCCGGTATTTCAGACGGCCTTATATTGATGGCTATTGAAACAGACCGGTTCTGTAATTTCCGTGCGACATTATATCCCCGGATAGTCACGGTTCCCGGCTGGACCAACCTTCCTGCATTATTCCGTTGATCCCAGACAGCGTTAAAGGTTTGATTTCCGCCCGGCTGAATAATAATTCTGGTCAAAGCCCGGCTAAATGCCCGGTCATCGGACCAGCGCCAGATTTCTTCCCCTTCCCGGAAAGCAACGAAATCAAAGCGCTGACTTGTCCGGTAATTTAAACTAATCGGCGAGTTGGTAATATTTGTCTTGACCAATCTCAAGCGTACCGATTCACCGCGGGGGTAATTGCCGCGGTCTGTTGTAATAGTATACCTGAAACCGTCGATCAGGCGGGTCGCGGAAGGATCATTTTCCTGTGCAGCAGTTTCGGTTTGTACAACGGTCCCGTATTGTTCTCCAATTTGTATCTTTTGTCCCACAGATAGTTTGTCAGGATCGGTTATATCGCTGTTTAATTCAATTAATTTCTCTATAGTTGTATCATTGCGCTGGGCAATAATAAACAAAGTGTCCCCCGGCTGTACTATATAGACCGGCATGGTTAGACACATCCTTCCTTAGCTGTCTTAATCAGTTTATGAATTTTCTCCGGCGAATGTGCATAACAGCGTTCCGGCAATATCTATACAAAACCCCCGGTTAAGTGAACTGGAACCAGCTCAAAGCGCCGGGGGGCAGATAAAAGTAAATTCTATTGTTGTTAGCGAAACCGGTTTATTTAATATAAAACTCCACATTAACAACTGCGGTAATCTTTTTCTCTAAAGACGAGGTGTCGTTCATCCCGTAATCGGATACTTCGGTGGAATAGACGGGGGTTATTTGAAATACTCCCATCTTTGTTGAACGCAGCGGGCCAATCTTGCCTCCTCCGTTGATGGCTATCTTTTCCGCACGTTTCTTTGCATTAAGAGTAGCGTCTGCCAGCATATCGACCTTTATATCGCTTAGCTTAGTATAAAAATATTGCGGAGACATCGACTGCAGGTTTATTCCTTTGTTAATCAATTCGCTTGATTCTCTGGAAACGTTGGTTATACTGTCTACCTGTTTTGATCGAACTTCTATTGTTTGATTTAAGTTATAACCCCTAATTTCGCCTGTGTCCCGCCCGAAATTGTCCACGGCGTAAAGTGTGTTGACGTTGACCGGCATTATCGTGGTATCGCTGTCAGGTATTCCTTTGCTTTTTAAATAACTGTTGACCTGTTCCAAGTCCGAATGAAGAGCGGCATATGCTTCGGTCAACTGGGCGCTGTTCCTGGTAAAACTGCAGTCCCACACGATAAGGTCGGATTTAAGCTGTTTTTCCGCTGAACCGGTTACCGTTATTATTGAGCTTGATCTTACCCTGGCAAATGCGCTGGTAAAAATCATGGTACAGATTATTAAGCTGATTCCTAAAATAGCTACTGCGATGACCTGAATTGGGCTTTTCCCCGCACCGTTTTCACTCATCTTATTTTCCCTTTCTTAAATAATGTATGGGATTGTTTTTATTTAAGCTGATCACTCCTTTCCAGTCCAAGGGAAATAATGAGAAATTATTTTAGTATTTCTACAAAATATAACAAAATCCTGTAGAATAAAAATAAATTTGTTATTGTTCTTTTATAAGGAATAAGTGGCATAAGTTAACAATTAAAAAGGTCATTTCATATTTTAAGGATAGACCCCCATGCAGCTAATGCAGCTCCATCAGAAGGGATGAGAATTCATCAATAAAGGGAGGCCAATGCCTAAAGTGCGATTTTGAAACCCTCATTCAAAGAACGAGTGAACCCGAGGTTAAGCAAGGGAACTGTTTGAGGCGTACGCCGAGCTTGACCGAGCCAGAGGGTGAACGAGTTCGTACAAGTATAAGAGGCGAACATGAGCAAGCAGGCAGTTGACCTCCCTAAAGCAAGTTAATTTTCAGGAAAAGGATTAGGTGTTCTAATTATCGTACAGGAGTGAACGAAAATTGGACGAAAGACATTCTCATAATTTTTTTGGCAGAACAAATGAAAAGGCCGGACACTTACATAAAATTGAAGGCGTTTCCCGGTGCGGTTCCCCGAGTGAACACAGTCATACTCATGAAATTGCGGTGACTACCAGTTTTGACAACGGTCATGCGCACAGGTTCAATATAAAAACAGGTGAAGCCATTCCATACATTAAAGGACATATTCACAAATACAATGGAAAAACAAGCCTGAATGGAAAAGAGCCGCACCGCCATACTGTTTATAGCAGGATTTATAAGCAGGATTAGAAGAGAATATCTTAAACACTATTGACGCCTTGCGAAAATAAATGCCGCGCATAAAAACAGGACCATTAACAACACATAAAACAATGGCCTGATTTTTCTCCCCTTCAGGTACAGTTTAAAAGAATCAAGGAAAATAAAAATAGCCATTAAGATGATCACGAGCCTGGATATGTCTTCCGTCAACCATTTTGTTAATCCTTGAACTAACAACATGAAGATAATAACTGCCGAATATATCCTGGAACTAATAACGAAGGCTTTTAGAAATTCCGTTTCTTCATCTGGTTTTTGTTTTTCCGGTTTCTGTTGTTTATCCAGTTTGTGTTTTTTGCTCACGCCGCCGCTCCTTTATAAAGAATCTGATTATCAAGCTTTCTTATGACAGCTTATATTATTTCTAGCTGCCTGCCGGCTATTCCTTTTCTTATGTTGGGATAATATTTTTCAATTATTGCGTTTCCGGTAGTATGCCGTTCCATTTTCCTACTGCCTCGCGCTGCACCTCAATTTCACGCAATCTAATCAACTCCGAAGTGACCACCTGCTTTTGTATCCTGAGGGCTTCCGCTTCAGCCTTGGCCTGGGTCACCAGGTATATTTATTTCCTGCGGGAGGAATAATGTAGGAGTCTTACTTCTCTCTTCTCGTTATAGCCTGGAAACAGGCTGCCTTCGCTTATGGCGAAGGTTTTTTTTGCGAAAAAATGGACTTTTCGATATGAAAAGCCCATTGTCATCCTGGGTTGTCTTGTTCTATCTTACGTATCTTCCTGCAGGCTTCTTGCGGAAAAAAAGCAGGTAGATAATTTCTAAGATACCTACGGTGTTAACAATACATAAGACGATGTACCATACTGTCTGAGTGCTGCGGGCGGAATGCCATAAAGCCAGGGCTTTCCATAACAGGGACCAGGCAATTAGCAGGGAGAACAATAATGGGTTGTGCTGGATCATTTGAGTCAATTCGTTCATTTACATGCTCCTTTCCTCAAAATATCCCTTTTCATAATATCAAAAACACGAACTCATAACAATAAATACTTATCTTATCTTAATAAGATGATTCCACTGCTAAAAGTTTAATTTTAAAAGCACTGTATGGAAGTTTACCGCCGGAATTATTACGTCCGGTCATGTCCGTGTAATGCATGGTGACCCCTTGACCTTGGGCTGTCGTTACTATTTCAGGGCTACCAACCGTATAGAAGTTGGCGTAACCAACCCCGGCGGCACAGGAACCGGCTTCTTTATAATATTCACTACGCCGGGTTAGAACCACAGCCAGACGGGATAAACAATGAAGTTCTAAGGAGGTCCTTTACATTGTGAAATTGTTTTTTGCACAGAAATATAAAACGAAAAGGCTTCCGGTTTTTCGGAAGCCTTGATTTTCTTGGCGGGAGTGTGTGAGAATCGAACTCACCCGGGACGCTCTTCACACCCCACGGCTGGTTTTGAAGACCAGGAGGGCCACCAGGCCCCATCCACCCCCATGTAGCTCCAGTTGTGTATTATATCATGATCATACTGTCTGATCAACGCGCAGCGAATAGTTTGTCGAAATTGGGTTGTCTTCGCATTGTGAATAACGTCTTTTCTTTGCGCCGCATCTTTCTCGGGCATATATTGCCATTATTAACTTTAATTCGGCGCCCGTTTCTATTTTAGCAACCTACCCATTTCCTAACCCTTGATTTTCTTACCGAAATATATTAATCTATGATAGAATTATTGTGAAAAGTTCACTGGAAGCCATAGAAAGTATAATCTAGGGATATAGATGTATAAAATAGGGTAAATGTATAGTTTCTCTTGCTAAGGGATGAGGCAGATAATTCCAATGGAGCTTTTTAAGGAGATAAAGGACGAGCTGAAAATTGTAGAACAGGAGTTGCATACGGTTGTTCAGTCTCCGGATCCTTTAATGACACAGACTTCTGCCCACTTGTTGAAGGCAGGAGGAAAGCGGTTGCGGCCTGCCTTTAGTTTGCTGGCCGGTAAATGTGCGAAATTTTCCTTTGAACAGGTTCTTCCGCTTGCTGTAGCCCTGGAGTTAATCCATATGGCTACCCTGGTTCATGACGATGTTGTAGACTGTTCTTCAACACGCAGGGGTACAAAAACCGTAAGAGCAATTTGGGGCAACAAACTTTCTGTTCATATAGGATCTTATCTTTTTTCAAAATCCCTGTCCATGATCTCTAAATATGAAAGTCCCTTTGTCAACAGGATTCTTGCCGACACCAGCGTCAGGATGTGTATAGGCGAGATCGACCAGATCTCAAATCCTTTTGATATACAAAAGACAGTAAAAGATTACTTTTTTACGATATACCGCAAGACAGCCCTGCTTATCTCGGCAAGCTGCGAACTGGGAGCTTTTGTCTGCGGCGCTCCAAAACAGATGCATGAATCGCTTCGGCGATACGGCCATAATATTGGCATGGCGTTTCAAATAACCGATGATGTTCTGGACCTTGTCGCCGATGAAAAATTGCTGGGCAAACCTATAGGCGGTGACCTGCGTCAGGGGATCATCACGCTTCCTGTTATTTATGCCCTGAAGAACAGCCCAAAGAGGGACAAGCTGAAGGATATAGTTTTACACCAGAACAATGGTTATGAACCGGAGGAAGCCGTCAGGCTTGTCAAGGAATGCGGCGGGATAGACTATTCAGGCCAGGTTGTTCACAGGTATGTAACCAGGGCAAGAGATGAATTATCCGCTTTGCCCGATTTTTATGTTAAAAGTGCGCTTGCTTCCGTTGCCGATTTTATTGGCGCACGCAGGTTTTAAATTGGGAATGGTAAGTATGGCTCATTGCTACTCTGTTTCTTTAATAACGAAAGACCGCAAGTGCCTGGTAATTGGCGGGGGCGCAGTTGCTGAGCGAAAGGTTTTGCCTTTGCTCGAAAGCGGAGCCAGGGTAGAAATAATAAGCTTAAAAATTACTTCAAATTTAAAAAAACTTGTTCAAAAAGGATTAATTACCTGCCGCCAGGGAGATTATGATCCCGCCAATCTTACCGGAGCCTTTCTGGTAATCGGAGCCACCAGCAGCAAGGATGTTAACCGCAGGATAGCGGTGGATTGTTTTGAAAGAAACATACTGGTGAATATTGTGGATGATCCGGAATGGTGCAGTTTTTTCGTACCGGCTGTAGTGAAAAGGGGTTCCTTTCAGATTGCTGTCTCTACAGACGGCAAAAGTCCTTTACTGGCAAGGAAGGTTAAAGAAGCCCTGAATAAGAAATACGGTCCGGACTATGGCAAACTCACCGATCTGCTTGGCGAAATCCGTTTGAAGTTACTTGGCGCGGCTGAAAATAAAGACAAAAGCCGTGTTGTTTTAGATAATCTTCTTGATGACGATCTTTTGGGAATGGTCGATCGGGGTCAGTGGAATCAAGCGAGGGAGCGTATAATAAACGATGTTTATCGTGGCGGTAGGCGTCAGCCATAGAACGGCGCCCGTGGAAATAAGGGAAAAGCTTTCTTTTACTGAGCAGTTGACAAAAGAAGCCCTTGACGCGCTCTGCTCACATCCGGTTATTGATGGATGCGTGGTCTTATTTACCTGCAACAGAACGGAAGTCTATGTTGCTTCCAGGGAACTTGACGAAGGGATCGGCGTCGTTCAAAGTTTCCTTTCCCGCAAGTCCGGAACGGATATTTCACAAATTAAAAACTATACGTATGTCCATATTCTTTACGATGCAATTCGCCATTTGTTCAGAGTTGCGTCCGGCCTGGATTCAATGGTTTTAGGGGAGACAGAGATTCTGGGCCAGGTACGAAGCGCATACCAGATGGCTTATACAAACGGTTCCACCAATAGCTGTCTAAACTCTCTTTTCCAGCAGGCTTTAACCGTCGGCAAGAAGGTTCACAGGGAAACGGCCATCGATCAGAATGCCGTTTCAGTCAGTTACGCTGCTGTTGAATTGGCCAGGCAGGCTCTGGGCGATCTAAAAGACCGTTCCGTGCTGATTCTGGGCGCCGGCAAAATCAGCGAGCTTTCCGTACGCTATCTCGTGGCCAACGGAGTAAACGGGGTGATAGTATCCAACCGTTCATACGACCGCGCTCTTGAGCTGGCTGCGGAATTTGGCGGCAGGGCGGTAAGGTTTGAGGAACTATACCAGCACCTGATCGAGTCGGATATTGTAATCAGTTGTACGGGCGCCCCTCACTATGTAGTTCATCGCCGGCAGGTGGCTGAAGCGCTTTCTTCACGTCCGGGAGCAAAGATCCTGATCGTGGATATTGCCGTCCCGCGTGATATCGATCCTTCGGCAGCCGAATTGCCGGGAATTTCTTTATATGACATTGACGATCTGCAATATATCGTAGACCGGAACCTTGCTTTGAGAAGACAGATGGCTGTTGATGCAGAAGGTATAATTGAACACGAATTGGATCAGTTTATGAAGTGGCTGGGTACGCAATTCGTGGTCCCGACAGTCTCCGCATTAAAGCAATGGGCGGAAGAAATTAAACAACACGAGCTTCGCCGGGCATTAAACCGTCTTGGTGAACTGACGCCGCATGACCGCAAGGTAATCGGTTCTTTGGTGAATTCAATTGTAAACCAGCTTCTGCATGTGCCGATAACAAGATTGAAGGATTACGCTTTAACATCAAAGGGGCATCTTTACACCGAAGTTCTGCAAGCCCTTTTCGACTTGCAGGTTGAAGAAGAGCAAGTCAGGGAGCACAGGCTTAAAACAATGATCGACGGAGGTAAAGTTTGAAGCGGGAAATAAGAATCGGCGCCAGAGACAGTGTTCTCGCCCTCTGCCAGGCCCGCTGGGTGCTAGGGGAACTGCAAAGCTTAGAGCCGGGATTATTGTTCCAAATAATTGGAATCAAGACCCTTGGTGATTATGTTCAGGACGTGGCCCTCGCTAAGATTGGCGATAAGGGCCTGTTTACTAAAGAACTGGAAATAGCCTTGCTGGAGGGGAAAATAGATCTTGCTGTTCACAGCATGAAGGATCTTCCCACCAGTTTGCCCGGGAAATTGTCTGTCGGCGCTGTCTGCCGACGGGAATGGCCGGGGGATGTTTTAATCGCGCCTGCCGGGGTAACTATTCAGAATCTGCCAAAGGGCGCTTTAGTGGGCACAAGCAGCTTAAGGCGAATTGCCCAGCTGCTGCATCACCGGCCTGATTTGAAGATGACAAGCGTGCGCGGCAACCTGACGACCCGTCTGAAGAAGCTTTCGGAAGAGGGCCTGGATGCGCTGGTGCTGGCTTTTGCAGGGATTAAAAGGTTGGATTTCGAAGAATTAATTGCCCAAAAAATACCCTGTTCAATTTGCATACCTGCAGTAGGACAGGGATCAATCGGTGTTGAAATACGGGAAAACGATGAAGAAATACACAGGATGATATCGCTCCTGGATCATGGGGACTCAAGGGCGGCCATAACCGCCGAAAGGTCTTTTATGAAGGAACTCGAAGGAGGATGCCAGGCGCCTATAGGCGCCATCGGCCAGGTTGAAGGCGATTCCCTTGTTCTTGAGGGAATAGTGCTTACCCTTGACGGGAGTTATTTGGTCAGGGAAAAAATCACCGGCCCTAAAGGACAGGCAGATGTTCTAGGTAAAGAACTTGCCCGAAAACTGCTTTCCAAAGGAGCAGCTTCTATTTTAAAGTCGGCTCGTCAGGAGTTTGATAACCAGTGTCAAAAGGTATAGTATATCTGGTCGGCGCCGGTCCGGGCGATCCGGGGCTGATTACCGTTAAAGGCATCCGGTGTTTGGAGAAAGCCGGCGTCATTGTTTACGACAGGCTGGTTAATCCCCAGCTGCTTTCTTTTGCGCGTCCTGAGGCTAAAAAAATATTTATGGGGAAAGAAACTACCGGCCTGGCCGGAATCCAGGACGGAATAAATTCATTGCTGATTGGCCTGGCCGGGGAAGGGAAAACAGTTGTGCGCCTTAAAGGCGGCGACCCCTTTCTTTTCGGCAGGGGCGGGGAAGAGGCGGAAGCCCTGGCTGAAGCAGGCGTGCCTTTTGAAATCGTGCCCGGAGTCACATCGGCTATAGCTGCGCCGGCTTATGCCGGCATTCCCCTTACACACCGCAGCCATGCCTCGTCTGTAACAATTGTTACGGGAAATGAAGACCCTGACAAGGAAAATTCAATGGTTGCCTGGGACAAAATAGCTGCAGGATCAGGAACCCAGGTCTTTCTGATGGGAATGCCCAACCTGAAAGCCATCTGTGGGCAGCTTATCAAACACGGGCGCAGCGGCGAAACACCGGCTGCTTTAATCCGCTGGGGCACATGGGCGGAACAGGAATTTTTACAGGGAACGCTCGCTGATATTGCCGCGCAGGCTGAGCGGGAAAATTTTAAAAACCCCGCCGTGATCGTTATCGGCGGCGTAGCCGGTTTGCATAAAAAGCTCTGGTGGCTGAAAAAAAAGCCCTTGAGCGGCAGGCGTATCCTGGTCACCCGTGAAGCGGAGCAGGCTGAAGGACTTGCCGGTCTTTTAACGGAACATGGCGGGGAAGTAATTGTTTTTCCCACCATTAAGATTGCCGGACCTGATGACAGCAGCCCGTTAGATCAGGCGCTGGACAGAAACGGGCAGTATAACTGGATTATTTTTACCAGCACAAATGGAGTTAAATTCTTTTTTGGAAGAATGAACGAACGTTTAATAGATATCCGGGATTTAAAGGGTATTAAACTCGGGGCGATCGGCCCCAAAACAAGGAAGGCCCTGGAAAAACTCGGCCTCAGGGTCTCTTTAACGCCGCCGGAGTACATCGCGGAAGAGATTGTGGCCAGTATCAAGGATATGATAAAAACGGGAGATCGTATTTTATTGCCCAGGTCGGACAAAGCCCGTAAATTTCTAAAGGAAGCTTTGGCAGGCCTTGGAGCGGAGGTTGAGGAGGTAATCGCTTACCGGACCTGTACAGCCGGGGGTGACCCGGACTATCTAAGGCGGATGCTGGAGCAGGGCTTAATTCATCTGATCACCTTTGCCAGCCCGTCTGCGGTGCATAATTTTATGCAGTTGTTTGGCGGGCCCGAATTGACCGCATTGATGAGAAACATCCAGGTAGCCTGCATCGGCCCCGTGACAGCGCAGGCTGCGGTTGAATCCGGCTTAAAGGCGGATATTGTCGCCCGGGAATATACAGCTGAAGGACTTGTTGAAGCAATTCTAAGAAGCAGTTTAAAGAAGGCTGAAGAATAATTTGATCAGTATTACCAAACTTCTTTGCGGTACTGAATATTATGGCGATTCACTGCGTTACAGCGAAAGCTCCTCTTTGCAGCGCCACGGCGCCGCCGCGGGGTATGGCCCGGTGGTTGCCTGGAATATAACCCGGGCCTGCAATCTTAGGTGCAGACATTGTTATGCGTCTGCACGGTCGGGGTCTGAGGGAGAATTAAACTATCAGGAGGCTGTCGGTTTTTTAGACGATCTTGCGGAGTTCAGGGTCCCTGCGCTGCTTCTTTCAGGGGGGGAGCCGGTTTTAAGGCCGGACTTTTTTGACCTGATCAGTTATGCCGGAAAACTGGGCCTTCGTTTAACCCTTTCGACCAACGGAACGCTGATCACCTCCGATGCCGCAAAAAAGATTAAGGACGCGGGAGTAAGTTATGTCGGTGTCAGTTTGGATGGTACGAGGGAGATCAACGACAGTTTCCGCGGCTTGCACGGCGCTTTCGACTCTGCTTTGCAGGGAATCCGGAACTGCCTTTCCGTAGGGCAGAAGGTAGGCCTGCGCTTTACAATAAACAGGTATAACCTGTCTGAAATAAAATCCGTATTTCAATTAATCGAAACGGAGAACATTCCCCGGATTTGTTTTTACCACCTCGCCTACGCTGGTCGGGGAACTGAAATGTCCGATCAGGATATAACAGCCGCCGAAAAGCGTGCAGTACTGGATTTAATCATGGAACGGGTGTTGGATTACCACCGCGGGGGGATTCAAAAGGAAGTTTTAACAGTAAATAATCACGCCGACGGCGTCTATGTGTATTTAAAATTGCTCCGGAGCAGCCAGCCCGGGGCTGAGGAGGTATACCGCCTGCTCAGCTTAAACGGTGGCAACCGTTCGGGAGCGGCCCTTGGCGCTGTGGACTGGGACGGCAATGTCCATCCCGATCAGTTCACCCTCCAGCACACGTTCGGCAATATCAAGAAAAGACCTTTTTCGGAAATCTGGCAGGATGAAGGCAACCCGGTTATGGCAGGTTTAAGAAACCGCCGTCCCTTATTAAAAGGAAGGTGCAGCGCCTGCCGCTGGCTTGATCTCTGCAACGGGAACTCGCGCACACGGGCTGAAGCCGACTGCGGCGATTTTTGGGCTTCCGATCCTGCCTGTTACCTGAATGATCAGGAAATTGGACTTTAAAGCTATAAGTATAAAATAAAGGGATGGTATTGATGATTTATCCTGTTATGCGGCTGCGCCGCCTGCGCAACGACGAACGCATGCGCCGTTTGATCAGGGAGACAACACTTGCAATAGAAGATCTGATCTATCCTGTTTTTGTAACCCGCGGCAAAGGAATCCGCAAGGAAATCGAATCCATGCCCGGAATTTTCAATTTTTCTGCAGATACACTGCTTGAGGAACTGTCAACGGTAAAAGACCTCGGGATCCAGGCCGTGCTGATTTTCGGCGTGCCGACAGAAAAAGATGAAATGGCTGCCGAAGCTTACAATGACGAAGGAATTGTGCAGGAATCACTCCGGATTATTAAAAGAGAGCTTCCCGAGCTGTTTTTAATAACGGATGTGTGCCTTTGCGGGTATACAAGCCATGGACACTGTGGCATAGTCAGGGACGGCCGCGTATTAAATGATCCGACTCTGGAACTGCTGGCCCTGACTGCTCATTCACATGCCAGGGCAGGGGCGGATATGGTCGCTCCTTCGGATATGATGGACGGCAGCGTCGGAGCCATCCGCAGCCATCTTGATCAGGCGGGTTATACGGATACCCCGATAATGGCCTATTCGGCCAAATTCGCCTCTTCTTATTACGGTCCCTTCCGCGAGGCCGCCGGTTCCAGTCCGAAGTTCGGCGACCGCAAATCTTACCAGATGGATTACGGCAATGCACGGGAAGCCATGCGTAAGATTAGTCTTGATGTGGAAAGCGGGGCCGATCTGATTATGATCAAACCGGCACTTGCTTACCTTGATATAATCAGCAGGGCAAGAGAAAACTTTGACTGTCCTTTGGCCGCCTATAACGTCAGCGGGGAATACGCCCTGGTCAAGGCTGCTTCCCGTCAGGGCTGGCTGCAAGAGCGCGAAGTTGTTTTGGAGAACCTGACCGCAATCAAACGCGCCGGGGCAAATGTTATTTTGACTTATCACGCCAAAGACGTAGCCCGCTGGCTGCAGGAAAGGGGTTAATCAGCTTGCTGGTTTCCTGGAATACAACCAACGCATGCAACCTGCGCTGCCTGCACTGCTACCGCAACGCCGGCGAAATAAAAGGCGAGGAACTGACGACCGCACAAGCCATGGCCATGATCGATGAGATTGCCCGGTCGGGTTTTAAAATAATGATTTTCAGCGGGGGAGAACCTCTTTTAAGGCCGGATCTTTACGAGCTTGTTGAATTTGCCCGCAAAAACGGGTTAAGGCCTGTTCTGGGTTCAAACGGGACGCTTATTACCGGAGATGTGGCGGCGCGTTTGAAAAAAGCCGGGATAATGGCTGCGGGAATCAGCCTGGACAGCATGGACATAGAGCAGCACGATCACTGGCGCGGCGCTCAAGGCGCCTGGAAGGCGGCTGTGGAAGGCATGCGGGCCTGCCGGCATGCGGGCCTGCCTTTTCAGATCCACACTACGGTGGTTGACTGGAATTACAACGATGTAGAAGCCCTGACTGATTTTGCCGTAGAGGAAGGGGCTATTGCCCACCACATTTTTTTCCTGGTGCCTGCCGGCCGGGCGGTGGACATCAAAGAAGGTTCCCTTACGTCGGAGCAGCACGAGGAATTGCTTCATAAAATTCTAAAGAAACAAAAGGAAGTAAACATAGAGTTAAAACCGACCTGCGCCCCCCAGTTTATGCGGATTGCCAAACGAATGGGCTTGCAGCTTAGATTCAGTAAGGGATGCCTGGCCGGTATCGCATACTGCATCATCAGCCCGCTGGGGGAAGTACAGCCCTGCGCATATTTGGACATACCGCTTGGCAATGTTAAGGAGATCCCTTTCGGCGCCATTTGGAAAGAAAACAGCATTTTAAACAGGCTCCGTTCGGAAAAGTACCAGGGGTCGTGCGGGATCTGCCAGTACAGGAAGATCTGCGGAGGCTGCCGGGCGCGGGCTTATTTTTATACAGGGGACTACATGGGCGAGGAGCCATGGTGCCGGTATAAACAAACATTAGCCGGCAGGGATGAATGACAATGCTTGATGAAACCGACAGGCAGCTGCTGAATATTGTTCAGAACAGGCTGCCTGTAGTAGCCGAACCCTATCGGACACTGGCAGAGGAATTGAATGTAACCGAAGAGGAAATTATCAAACGCCTCGGGCGGTTGAAAGATGCCGGTATTATACGCCGTTTGGGAGCGGTTTTCGATTCCAGGCGGGTCGGGTATAAGGGAACGCTGTGCGCCCTGAAGGCGCCCCCGGAGCGGATAAGTGAAGTGGCTGCGGTAATCAACAGTTTTCGGGGAGTAACACATAATTACCTCCGTGCCCACGAGTTTAACATGTGGTTTACCGTCCTGGCGGAATCCCAGGATAAGCTTGATCAGACAATCAAGAATATCCGGGAACTGACTGGTCTAAAAGAGTTTTTGTCGCTTCCTGCGGAAAATGTTTTCAAAATCGGTGTTCATTTTAGAATCACATAGGTGTTTAAATGTTAAACGAACAGGAAAAGGAACTGGTCAGGGAACTGCAGAAAGGTTTGCCGCTGGTCAGCCGTCCGTTCGGGGATATTGCGGACAGGCTTGGTGTAAGTGAAGAGGAAGTCGTCGCGAAGGTGAAAGACTTTCTTGCCAGAGGGATTATTCGCCGTTTCGGCGCTGTAGTCAAACACCAGGATGTTGGCTATGTGGCCAATGCAATGGCTGTCTGGTCTGTTCCAGAAGAAAAGATAATTGAAATTGGCCGGATGATGGCTTCCTTTTCCGAAGTAACCCATTGTTATAACCGTCCAAGCGCGCCCGGGTGGCCTTATACGCTTTACACGGTTATCCACGGGAAAAAAGAACAGGACTGCCGCAGTGTTGCAGAAAAGATCTCTTTGTCCACAGGAATCACGGATTACCGGATACTTTTCAGCACTGCGGAATTAAAGAAAAGCAGCATGGAGTATTTCCTTGACTAAAACTAACTTGAAAAAGGCTGGGAAAAAGATGCAGGAAAAAAGATATCTTAATTCGGCTGCTTTATATGATCAGGCCAAACGGATTATTCCGGGCGGTGTCAACAGCCCTGTCCGGGCCTTCAAAGCGGTAGGAGGAAATCCCGTTTTTATTGAAAAAGGCAGTGGCAGCAACATTTTTGATGCTGACGGAAATAAGTACATAGATTATGTATGTTCCTGGGGGCCTTTAATTCTCGGACACTGCCATCCTGAAATTGTGAAAGCACTGAAGGAATGTGTGGAACTGGGGACAAGCTATGGAGCCCCGACTGAACTGGAAATAAGCCTGGCGGGCGCCATTATCGCCGCAGTCCCTTCAATTGACATGGTGCGCCTGGTCAATTCGGGCACGGAAGCGGTGATGAGTTCCTTAAGGCTTGCCCGTGCTTTTACAGGCCGGAATAAGATTGTCAAATTTGAGGGCTGTTATCACGGCCACGCCGACTCCATGCTGGTTAAGGCCGGTTCGGGCTCGATGACGCTTGGTTTGCCGGACAGCCCGGGGGTGCCCGGGAATGCGGCGGTTGATACGATCGTTTCAACATATAACGATCTGGACATGCTTGAGGCTGTTTTTAAAAAGGAAGGCAAGGATATTGCCGCGGTGATCGTTGAGCCGGTTGCCGGAAACATGGGTGTGGCGCCGCCTGAACCTGGTTTTTTGAAAGGCATCCGGGATCTGACCGGCGCCTTTGGTTCTTTGCTCATCTTTGACGAGGTTATCACGGGCTTCAGGGTGGCTTACGGCGGAGCGCAGGAGCTGTACGGAGTCAAGCCGGACATAACCTGTCTCGGAAAAGTGATTGGCGGAGGCCTGCCGGTAGGGGCATACGGCGGCAGGCGTGAAATCATGGAACAGGTAGCCCCGCAGGGTCCGGTTTACCAGGCCGGAACTCTATCAGGAAATCCGCTTGCCGTGACGGCGGGTTTGGCGACCTTAAAGATTCTACGGCAAAACGGTTTTTATGATCATCTCGAAAGCAAAGGAGCGCGCCTGGCCGGCGGTCTGGCCCGGGCGGCCGCAATTTCCGGCGCCGGGGTTGCAATTAACCGGGTCGGCTCCATGGTCTCTTTATTTTTTACAGCGAACAGGGTGACAAATTATAATTCCGCCTGCAGGTCAAACACGAATCTTTACGCGCAATTTTTTAAAAAAATGCTTGATCAGGGAATTTACCTTGCGCCGTCCCAATTTGAAACCTGGTTTATTTCTATCGCACACAGTGATGAAGACATTGATCTGACAATTCAAGCCATACAAAATGCCCTGTAAAAATAAATAGTAAATTCATTTGACAGATAACCGGGCGCTGATATATCCTAATAAGTATCAATGTTCTGATTATTCGTAATTGACCGGGGAGTTCTGAATGTGAAAGCGCCCAGAATACCTGAAGCTACTGTCACCAGGTTATCGTTGTATTCAAGATTCTTGGAGAACCTTAATCAAAAAGGAATTGAATTTGTCTCATCCGGGGAAATTGCGGATGAATTAAGCATTAACCCGTCCCAGGTAAGGAAAGACCTTGCTTATTTCGGCGATTTCGGCACACGCGGGGTAGGGTACAAAGTTAAGGATTTATTAAGCTGCACTTTAAAAATTCTCGGGCTTGAGCAAAAATGGCCCCTGATCCTTGTCGGAGCAGGCGTCCTGGGTTATGCCGTTTGCGGATACCAGGGCTTTAATAGGCGCGGATTTTCAATTGCCGCGGTATTTGACAACAATCCGGCAAAAATAGGAAAAATGGTTGGCAGGATTGAGATTTTGCCAATTGGTAAAATGCCGGAAATCATAAAAAACCAGCACGTCCGGATAGGAATCATCACAGTCCCTGCTGACGCCGCCCAGGAAGTAGTTAATCGGATGGTTGAAAACGGGTTGGAAGGAGTTCTTAATTATACGCCTGTGAACCTTGTCATCCCCGATGGCGTCGAGGTGATTAATATTGATCTGTCGGTTGGTCTGGAGTCGCTTGCTTTTAAACTGAGCCAAAAGGAGCTTTAAAGATGAATCCGGTTCTTTATATAGGAGTTATCGGCGCTGGAGAATGTACAGAAAAGGAAGCATCTCTCGCCGAGGAAGTTGGTTTCGAAATTGCCAAAAGAAGCGCTGTGCTTATTTGTGGGGGCAAGGGGGGTGTTATGGAGGCGGCAGCAAAAGGGGCCCGCCGGGCAGACGGAATTGTAATCGGCATACTCCCGGGGAGAAACCGCAGCGAATCGAATCCCTACCTTACCATAGCCCTGCCGACCGGCCTGGGAGATGCCCGTAATGCAGTAATTACCCGTGCTTCTGATGTGCTCATCGCTATTTCAGGAGGTTATGGGACCTTGTCTGAAATTGGCCTTGCCCTGAAAATGGGCAAACCGGTAGTGGGACTTTCCACATGGGAAATGAAACGGGGCATGCGGGAATTTGACGTCCGCCAGGTATACAGCCCCCTGGAAGCAGTGGAAACAGCCTTGCTTTTAGGCCAATCAAAGGAAAAGGGGTAAAGTGATGGGGGAGAGCTACAAGATAATCGAAGTTAGGACTGCCTGTCATACTGAATTGGTTGATATTACCTCACAGATCAACGGGTTGATCGCGGACAGCGGGATAAGTGAAGGGATCTGCTGCCTTTATGTTCCTCATACAACAGCCGCTCTGTTGATTAACGAAAATGCAGATCCTGATGTCGTTCAGGATATAACTTCAAAGCTGGAGAGAATCGTCCCCTGGAAGGAGAATTACCTGCACCTGGAGGGTAACTCGGCCGCGCACATAAAGGCCAGTCTGTTTCAGACTTCCCAGGTAATACTGGTTGAAGGCGGAAAGTTATTGCTGGGGATCTGGCAGGGTGTTTTTTTCTGTGAATTCGACGGCCCGAGGCAGAGGGAAGTATTTATTAAAATAATACCTTCCTGATCTAAAAAAGATCAAAAAAATAGCTGGCATAACGCCAGCTAGCCGGGCAGGAAACTGCATCGCTATTCCTGGACATTAATTGTTATTTCTTTGGGCTTGACTTCCTCTTCTTTGGGAAGAATTACTTCCAACATCCCGTTCTTATAGTTTGCTTTTATTTCACCTGCTTTTATCGGAATATCTATTTTGAAAGAACGGTAGAAGCTCCCGTAGCTGCGTTCCACTTTAAGGTAACGGGCGCCTTCTTCCCTTTGCTCGCTCTTGCGCTCTCCCTGGATGCTCAATTCATTATTTACAAAGTGAATTTTAATATCTTCTTTTTCAAGGCCGGGGATTTCCGCCTTAATAACGATTTTATCCGCATTGTCCTGAATATCTACAGGGAAAGTCCATACATCGCTTTTTCTGGGAAACGGAAGAGTTTCGTCAAAGAGCCTGTTGATGGACTGGCGCAGAGTGGACATGTCTCTTGGATCCCATTTAGTTAAATCCATAATTGTTTTGCACCTCCATAGAAAATAAGATTAAAAAATACTTTTACCTAAACTTAGTATTTTTATTTTTACCAAAAATTATCCGTCAAACACCTCCTGACTGGATTATTTAGGCAGTATCTTGCCTTGGATATAGTATACATACTTATCAATACTAATGTCAAGCATGTATACTATATCTATTTTATCTAACTTGGTTTATTTAAGTAATATCCGGAAACAAAAACCCCCTGATATGAACCGGGTTCAGTTTATATCAGGGGGTAGATATGAATAAGTTTTAAGTTGGTATATTTTTATTGTTTTTCTGGCGCCAGCAACGCGGATAGCGGCCAGAAAAATAAGCCAAGGCCAAGAATGATATTGGTTACCGCTCCAAGCCACGGAATACAGGGCGCTCCAAATAAATTCATAATACCGGCAATCAAGATAAGCACTGCCCCAATAATTGTTAATATTCCTCCCCATATCGCCATTTGTCTCACCTCCTTTTTTTTTTTGGAATAGACTAATTCATTTATATATCTATTCATCAATTAAATATAATATAATTGCTATTTATTAAAGATATAAAATTCTGACAAATATACCGGAGAAAAGCTAAGACTGAGAAGATGTGCTATACTTATGTTCAATAGCCTGCCCGGAATGCCAAACCTAATTTTCCTGATAAACAACACGGTGCTTAAAGTGCGGCAAAGATCTGGAGGAAAGAAAAAGCTGGAGGCTTAACTGTGGACGATGAACACCTGGAATGGATAAAAAGTTACTTTAAAGAAATATGTCAAGACCCAAATTACGATAATTTTCTTGGGATTGAAATGACAGATATAAAAGAAGGTACAGCTGCTTTTAAATTAGCAGTATCTGGGAGACATTGCAATATATACGGCACTGTACACGGCGGCATACTTGCCTCAATTTCCGATATTTCAATGGGGGCAACTTGCCTTACTGTTGGAAAAAGCATTGTAACAATCGATCTGAACATCAGTTACATAAGAAATTCACCGAAGGGGAGCACGCTTACAGCGGTAGGGCAGTTGATCAGCAGCGGCAATTCCATTATTCGAACTGAAGGCAAGGTTTTTGACGAGCAGCAAAGGCTTCTTGTCGTATCTCACGCTTCATATTTTATTACGGGCAACTTTTTAAAGAATGATCATCCTTGATTGGATAGAGTGTGCAATAGTTAGTTTAATTTAAGGGAAGACCTTGATGAATACTGGCAAGAAACTTTGTGTTAACATCGGAAACAATTCCATCCCCTATACCCTCACAGAAAGCAAACAGGCCAGGCGTATCAGGCTTACTATTGATCTTAACGGCTTCAGGGTTGTCAAGCCGCATAGCGCTAAGATGAGTGATGTTGACCGGGCGCTGGAGGCTAAAAGCAGCTGGATATACAAGCATTACATGGAATATCAGACCAAGAAAGCCGGTGAGCGCAAAAGAGAATGGGAAAGCGGTGAAAAGGTTCTCTATAAGGGGAAGGAATATGAGATTCGGGTTTTTGAGCATGAGGACAGGCGTACAGTCATTAACTTCAATGGCACAAGGTTTGAGATTTTTGTTAATAAAGATTTAGGGGCAGACGAGAGAAAGGTCCTTATGGAAAACGTTTTCAGGTATTGGTATAAAAAAGAAGCCGGAGTTTATATAAAAGACAGGCTTGATTATTTTTGCAAAATCACCGGGCTGACATATAATATTATGAGGATCAAGGAACAAAAAACGCGATGGGGAAGCTGCTCAAAGGAAGGCAGTCTTAATTTTAATTGGAAATTGATCATGTCTCCCGAATGGGTGATTGATTATATCGTTGTCCATGAGGTTTGCCATTTAAGATATTTAAACCACTCCAGGGAATTCTGGAATATGGTGGCCCTGTACACGCCCGGTTATAAAAAAGCACGGGAGTGGCTTAAGGAAAACGGTCCCGGGCTCAAGCTGTGAAATAAATCATCGTTGTTGCATAGTTAATTCACGTCAAAGATATCGCAAAATTATAAAAATTATTTATATAAGCAATATATTGCATAACTAAAATGTATAGCTTACAATTAATTAACCCAACTTTCCCCTCCAAAGCCCCAAACTCCCCTTACAGCCTCGATCCGTCAAAATAATTAGGTACTACATTCTGCGGTGCAAAACCGTCTGTTTGT
>JBAZGB010000034.1:0-30127 GCA_041653135.1 Eubacteriales bacterium
CATTTTTTATGTTATGTTTATTTATTTCCGTGGGTTTTGGTCCATTTAGTCTTGTCTTTTTGTGGCCATTTATCTCTGGCAGACGTGGTTCAAATGTTGTCAGCGGCAACAGTATATTTGTAAACAGTTAAGGCCTCTTTCAGTTGGTCTTTCTCGAGGGTGTAGCTTAGATCTGTATCCGGGTATATGTTGTTATACGTGACTTTATTTGAATATACATCTGCTGTTACGGAGTTTGATTCAATTGGGTTAAGTAATATGCTGGAGTCTTTGAAAGAAAAGGAAAGGAGTCCCTGATCTGATTTCCGGGAAAAGCCTACATTATACTTGCCTCCCCGGTTTTTTATGGGGAAAGAATTGTAAACATCTTCAGCGACTGTATCGAGGCCTTGGTTTTCGTTTATCAGCAGCAGATCGTTTGGGATGTCGTTTTCCTGGTATACTACATCTGAAACTGTTGTATCTGATTGATCTTCTGTATTATCCTGATAGGTTTCATCTTGTTCAGCGGCGGATGCGTTATCTGCAGAAACAATATTTTGGCTCATTTCTGCATCAGGCAATAATGGTATGGTTGGTACAACCGGTTCAGCCATTTTCGGCATGTGCACTACATGTTGTAAATATACGGTATTCGTTTTCGGAGAACCATCTTTTAATTTCCCTGGGGCTCTCTGAATAATTTTGTAGTTTGTTACTTGATCAATCATTTCTGTGTCTTCTGCTAAGTCTAGCTTAGTATCTGTTACCTGGTCGGTATCTGCTGCAGGATTAATATCTATTGCCTGGTTAGTGTCTGTTATTTCTGAAGTAGCACATGTTGAGTTGTCAGTAAGATCAGTAAGATCTGTGTTAGCTGCTTGAGCACTTTCTGATTTAGCCGAACTCGCAGCAACTGATGCCGCGGCATTGGATTTTTCTATTATGAACAAAATTAGTTTGAAGCAGCAGCGTTAATGTTAATATAAGTGAAATTATAGTTTTGCTTCTGCCTTTTGTTTTTTTCATTATTTTTATTCTCCCCTTCAGAAATAGATTAATTCATTTTATTCTAATCTTATTGGTTTTTCACTATAATCTATTGAATTCCTTTATCCTTGAAGGAGATATTTCCGATATAATTCGACATTTACTGATATAAATCGGGAAATACAAGACTGGTTCAGGTTTTAAAACATAGTGAGGAGTTGCATAAATGTAAAGTTAATTTGATTGCTGAATGCAGATATTTGTCGAAAGTTTTTTTTATCCGTAGAGGTTCTAATCATGATTTTTGCCGGTTCTATCTGTTGATAGTACTAAACAATCGTTTTCAATCTTTCGATTAACCGTCCGTTCCTTTTACAAAGGTGGAAGCTTTTATTGTTCCAAAGGCAATAATGGCGCAGAATTGTTTATGTAAGAGGGGATGGGAAATGGGGGTAGTAGTGGGGTATTTTTATATAGCAACAAGTATGGTAAGACTGGCTATAACGGAAATTAGTCCTAAGTCATTTAAAAAATCCCTAACAGACATGAGGCCGGAAGAAATGTCATGGGGGACGGTACTTGTGACAATATTTTTAATTTATTCTATAATATTTCCGGCATGTCCTTGATAAGGCAATTTCCTGTCATCTGGGAAGGTTTGGGTATACCCAAAAGAGATAAAACTGTAGGAGCTATATCTTCGAGCCGCCCCGGGCGCAGAACAGCATTTTTCAGGCTCTCGTTAACCAGGATAAACGGAACAGGGTTAGTGGTATGAGCTGTATGGTGTTTCCCTTCTTCATCCCGCATCTCTTCAGCATTGCCATGGTCTGCTGTAACCAGCGCCGTTCCTCCTTTTTCAAGCACTGCGCCAATCACCTGACCCAGGCAGTAATCAACAGCTTCAATAGCCTTGACGGTAACTTCAAAAATCCCCGAATGTCCTACCATATCCGCATTGGCATAATTCATGATCATTACCTGATAGCCGCCTGCTGCCAAGTTTTCCAGAAATGCTCCCGTTACTTCCAATGCGCTCATTTCCGGTTTTAAATCATAGGTTGCCACTTTAGGAGAAGATATCAGCAAACGATCTTCACCAGGAAAGGGTGTTTCCTTGCCGCCGTTAAAAAAGAAGGTTACATGAGCATATTTTTCAGTTTCAGCAAGTCTTAACTGCTTTATACCCTGCCTGCTAAGCGCTTCCCCCAGTGTATTCACCAAAAAATGAGGCTCATAGGCCACCGGAGCATTAATTGTGTCTTCATAAAGCGTCATACATGTGAAAAGCAGGTTATTAAGTTTGACAGTCCGGTTAAAACCGTCAAATTCCCGATCAACAAAGGCATGCGTAATCTGCCTGGCTCTATCCGGCCTGAAATTGTAAAAAACTACCGAATCACCGTTATTGACCATGTTCAAGGTTTGATCTTCCGGATCAAGGATTACCGTAGGCTGAATAAATTCATCTGTTTCATTCCGCCGGTAAGCGTCTTCAACGGCCCGGGACGCAGAGGCTGAACTTAAACCTTCGCCCAAAACCATTGCCTCATAAGCTTTTCTTATTCTGTCCCACCTGCGGTCCCTGTCCATTGCGTAGTAGCGCCCCATTACAGTTGCTATTCTTCCAATATTTAAAGCAGAAAATTTCTCTTCCAGTTGTTCTATATATACCAGGGCATTATCAGGCGGCACGTCCCGGCCGTCCAGAAAGCAGTGGACTCTTACTTTCTGCAGGGAATTGTTTTTAGCCAGGTCAAGCAGCGCAAAAAGGTGTCTAATATGGCTGTGTACGCCGCCGTCAGATAATAAACCCATCAAGTGAAGAGTTGAATTGTTCTTTTTTGCATGATCAATTGCAGCCAATAGCTTATCGTTTGTATTAAAGATTCCCTCACGGATCTCCTTGTTTATGCGCGTAAAATCCTGATAAACAACCCGGCCCGCGCCGATATTAAGGTGCCCGACTTCGGAGTTGCCCATCTGCCCATCGGGAAGCCCCACATCTTCACCGGACGCACTTAACGCGGTAACAGGATATTTCTTCCATATCCGGTCGATATTTGGGGTTCTTGCAATCGCAATAGCGTTGCCTTCGGTTTTTTTGTTCAGGCCCCAGCCATCCAGGATGAGCAGGACCAGAGGTGTGTTTTTAAACTGCATCTCAATAACTGTTCCAAACTATTGCTGAAAATTCGTTAACCTTCAGGCTGGCGCCTCCGACCAGGGCGCCGTCAACATCAGGCTGAGCCATAAGTCCTGCGATATTATCAGGTTTTACACTTCCGCCATACAAAACCCGTATTTCTTGCGCTATTTCAGGACCTGCATTCTGAACCAGGAAACTGCGGATAAGACCATTTACCTGTTGCGCATCCTTTGCTTCGGCGGTAAGCCCCGTACCTATAGCCCAAACCGGTTCATAGGCAATAATAATCCCGGATAATTCAAGCGGGCTTAAATCAGTTAAAGAACCGCCAAGTTGTTTCTCAATAATCTGATCTGTTATTCCGTTTCTTCTCTCTTCCAGGATCTCTCCAACACAGACAATCGGTGTAAGCCCTGCTTTAAGGGCTGCCTGAACTTTTCTATTAATAAACTGATCACTTTCCCCAAAATGCTGGCGCCTTTCTGAATGTCCCAGTATTACATAGCTGCAGCCAACCTCTTTTAACATCGGAGGCGCAACCTCTCCGGTATAGGCGCCTTCATCCTCGTAGAACATATTCTGGGCCCCCAGCTTGATTATGCTTCCGTCAAGTTCATGCGCAACACTGTCAAGAGATACAAAAGGCGGGCAGACCACAACTTCTGCTTCCTTAACCTCCCCCAGTGTCTCCCGCAGTTCCTTAACAAAACTGGCTGCCTCAACGGGAGTTTTATACATTTTCCAGTTTCCTGCTATTAAAGGTATTCGCATGTTTTTCCCCTTCTAATCGTCCAACAAAGCAGCTACACCCGGAAGAAGCTTCCCCTCCATAAACTCCAGTGAAGCTCCCCCACCAGTCGAAATATGTCTCATCCTATCCGCCACACCCGCTTTTTCTACTGCTGACGCCGTATCTCCCCCTCCGACGACGGTTGTAGCGCCGCTTTCCGCCAAAGCCCGGGCCAATAAAAAAGTGCCCTGGGAAAAGGGAGCCATTTCAAAAACGCCCATTGGTCCGTTCCAAATCACTGTTTTTGCCATTCTTATCTCTTCGGTATATATTCCTATTGTTTCCGGCCCTATATCCAAGGCCATCCAATCTTCCGGAACCTCGTTTACAGATACAACTTTCTTTTCCGAACCAGGTTCAGCAGCTGGTGTAACCACCAAATCCACCGGCAACATCAGCTTAAGACCCCGATCTTTTATTTTTGCGGCAAGTTCTCCGGCAAACTCAACCTTATCGGCTTCTATTAGGGACTTGCCGAGTTCGTACCCGGCTGCCCGCAGAAAAGTATTGGCCATTCCGCCGCCGATAATAAAGTCATCCACTTTTTCCAGGAGATTGTCGATAATCCCTATTTTATCCGATATTTTAGCTCCACCCAAAATAACAAAGAAAGGATGTTCCGGCTGCATTATTGTTTTACCCAGTACGGTGATCTCCTTCTGCATTAAAAACCCTGCCACAGCCGGCAAGAAATGCGCCACACCCTCGGTCGAAGCATGTGCACGGTGGGCTGTCCCGAAAGCATCGTTTACATAAATATCCGCCAACCCGGCCAGGCTGCGGGCAAATTTTTCTTCATTTTTTTCTTCTCCGGGGTAAAAGCGTACATTCTCCAAAAGGAGCACATCACCAGGCTGCATCCCGGAGATGGCAGCCTTAGGTTCCTCGCCAATGCAGTCGTTTACTTTTTGCACGGGTCTTTTTAACAACTCCCGGAGACGGTTTGCTACCGGATCAAGGCGGTATCGTTCGTCAAACTTGCCCTTGGGACGTCCCAGGTGTGAAACGATAATTACTTTGGCCTGTTTCTCAATTAAATAAACCAGTGTCGGAAGAGATGCAATAATGCGTGTATCGTCTGACACTTCCCCGTCGTCATTTAAAGGAACATTGAAATCCACACGCAGCAGTACTCTTTTACCGCTTACATCCATCTCCGAGACAGATTTTTTATTCATTTCTATCCCCTAGTTCTTTAAATTTTTTAAACTGTTTATAGCCCTTTTTTGGCCATATACTTGGCCAGGTCAATAACACGGCTGGCATAACCCCATTCATTGTCGTACCAGGCTACTACTTTAACGAGTTTTTCTCCAATAACCATTGTTGAAAGTCCGTCAACAATTGAGGAGTGAGGATCCCCGCTAAAATCACAAGAAACTAGCGGGAGATCACTAAAAGCAAGGATTCCCTGCAACTCGCCCTCTGATGCATTTTTTAGTTCAAGATTAACATCATCTTTACTGACAGGCTTATTAACCTGGGCAACAAGATCCACCACGCTTACATCAGGTGTGGGAACACGTAAAGAAAGACCGTTTAGCCTGCCCTCCAGTTCAGGCAGAACAAGATTAATAGCCTTTGCTGCGCCTGTGGTAGTAGGAATGATTGACATTGCCGCCGCTCTTGACCTGCGCAAATCCTTGTGCCGGGAATCCAGAAGCTTCTGGTCATTTGTGTAAGCATGTATAGTTGTCATCAAACCGCTTATAATTTCGTACTTTCTATGCAATACCTTGGCAATTGGGGCGAGACAGTTTGTTGTGCAGGAGCCGCAGGAAACAACATGGTGGCTGTCCGGGTTGTATTTATCATCATTTACTCCCATTACAAGGGTAATGTCTTCGTTCTTTGCAGGAGCAGTAATAATAACCTTTTTTACCCCTTGTTTTATATGCGCCCCGGCTTCTTTTGCATCGCAATGTTTGCCGGTGGATTCAACTACTATATCAACACCATGTTCCCCCCACGGTATTTTGTCAAGATCTCTTTCATTAACCACAGCTGTCTTTCTATTGTCAATTATAAATCCCCCGTCGGAAACAGTAACTTTATTTGCCAGTCTGCCGTGTACTGAGTCGTACATTAAAAGGTGGGCCAACGTGGCTGCATCCCCATTGCTATTCACGACGACTATCTCCAATTCGGGATCCATCAACGCAACGCGGAAAACGCAACGGCCTACCCGGCCGAATCCATTAATACCAATCTTAATTGTCATTTTACCACACCACTCCTTTAATAGTATGTCTCATATAACAATATTTTGTTAATTATGATATAATAATTTTATTCGATACCTGCCAATAATTTTCCTCTAATTTTTTAAAAAAATAAAAAAGGGACACATTAGTTCGTCCCTTTTTTAAAATAGTTTCTTTTGACCGTTAAACTAATACCTGATTCTTTGACGGGCGGGAAGTATTCCAATCTCACTGCGATATTTGGCAATTGTCCGGCGTGAAATTTTGATCCCGCGCTCAGCAAATTTGTCGGCAATTTCCTGATCATTCAAAGGTCTCATGGGATTCTCCCGGGCTATGATTTTACGAAGGCTTTCCTTAATGGCAGCCGCAGAAGTTTCTTCATCATTGCCGCTGCTCAGTCCTGAAGAGAAAAAGGCCCTTATTGGAAACATGCCCTGTGGTGTTTGAACATATTTGTTTGAAGTTGCCCTGCTGACAGTAGATTCATGCAGTCCGACAATTTTAGCTACCTGTTTTAAGTTCAAAGGCTTTAATTGTTCATATCCGCTTCTTAAAAAGTCCTGCTGTAAAGCAACCAGGCAGTTTGCTATTTTAGACAAAGTAATTCTGCGCTGTTCAACACTTTTAATCAGCCAAACAGCGGCGTTCAACTTAACCCCCAAAAAGTGCCGGACTTTTAAATCTGCTTCCTTCTCCCATATTGACCTGTAATATGAATTAATTTTTAGGTTTATGCCGTCACTTACAGTTATTATATAATCCTGTCCCGCTTTTTCTACGATGACATCAGGAATAACGTATTTTACGCAGTTACCGGAACTGTAATTACAGCCAGGTTTGGGATCCAGGGTTTTAATAAAGCGCGCAACACCCTGGATATCTTCAAAGTTAACGCCGAGCTGATGCGCAACCGAAGACAGCTTGCCTTTGGCCAACTCAGGCAGATGGTACATAATAACATTTTCCAGTAACTTATTCTTAATATTTAACTGATTAACCTGGATTAAAAGACACTCCTGCAGATTACGCGCGCCTATCCCGGCTGGATCGAAGTTTTGAATGATGTTAAGGGTTTCTTCGACTTCCCTGCGAGTCACTTCTAACAAGGCGGCAACCTCATCTACTGATACCTGCAGATACCCATTTTCATCCAAGTTGCCGATTAAATAACGGCCTATCAAACTCTGCCGGGTATTATTTACAGCAAGGTTTAATTGATCACAAAGGAATTCCACCAAACCATATTCTTGCCTGACGTAGTTTTCATAGTTTGAACTTTCCTGATCAGTTTCTTTTTTCGGTTCTGAGAAACCCAGGTCACTGCTGTCCTGAAAGTAATCCTGCCATCCAGGATCGAACTTATATTCATCCTCTCCTAAACCGTTTTCCGAAACCAACCTCCCGGTTTCCTGCTGCTCGTCCTCTTCAAATTCCAGCATTGGATTTTCCAGAAGTTGCTGCTCAAGGTAACTGTTCAAATCCAACATGGGCAGCTGCAGAATCATAATAGCCTGCCTGAGGCCAGGGGTGATCATCATTTTTTGAGTTTGTTCCATTTTAATGGTATTTCCAGCCACTATTGAAACACCTCTATCGAGGAATCTTCTTCTCCAAAGAAACAACTTCCTGATTCATCAGATACTGCTGCGCGATATCTTCTAATCTTTCCAACCGGTATCTTACACCCGACTTGCCTATTTTAGGTTCGATAAGTTCCCCCAGTTCCCTAAGACTGACATCAGGATAAGCTAACCGTGCGGATGCTACTTGCCGGAGGGGAAGAGGCAATTTGCCAATTCCTATAGTTGAGGCTATAAATTTGATAGTTTCAAGTTGGTTTAAAGAAGCATTTACAGTTTTACCTAAATTAGCCGTTTCACAATTTACAAGCCGGTTAACCTGATTGCGCATTCCCTTGTATACCCGTATGTTTTCCATGTCCAGAAGGGCTGTATGCGCTCCAATAATATTTAAACAATCAGCAATCTGTCCGCCTTCCTTAAGATAAGCGACAAAACCGTTTTTACGGGCAATCAGTCCCGGATGGAGGTTGAATCTCCGCAACAGGCGGCATATATCTTTTCCATAGTTTTCACCCGCACATGAAATTTCCAGGTGGTAATTACTTGAAGGATTATTAATAGAGCCGCTGCCCAGAAACAAACCACGCAGGTAAGCCCTGCGGCAGCATTCCTTACGAACCAGCCAGCCGGGTATCTCATCCTTGAACTGGTTTTTACTATCCAATATTTTAAGTCTTTCCAGGACTCTTGAAGCATCTGCCGGTGAAGAAACCTTGACGATGTAAATGTTGTTTTTGCGCAGTCTTCTTTTTCTTTTAACTTGTATATGAGCATAAATTTGAAAATTTTCTTTGAGCAGTAAAAAGTTTTTACGGGCTAAAGCCGCGCTCTCAGTGTTAATAGCTAAAACAACCTGATTATCTTTGACTGGCAGGAGGTTCCCGTTTGTCTTAATAAGGGCGGCAAGTTCAGCTTCCCTGCAGCATTCGTTGCTTCCCATCACCCGCGCCAACTCATCCTTTGTAACAATGGAAAAAGACATTTACTGTACCACCTGATGAAAATAATATTTTTCCACAATCCAGCCGGCTGATCCGGAAATTAACTTAAGTCCGGATATTTCTAAGATCATTAATAAACTTTCTTAAACTATAATCTCCCCTGATCCTTACCCGCTTTATCGCATAGGGATCGCTTTCAGGAGTAACCAGACCCTGATCGGTCGTTACAGCGATAGTATACCCGCTTTCCCGTATTATTTCCTCAAGTTGGCTGTTATAGTGTCCGTAGGGGTAGGCAAAAGTCTCTACAGGAGTTTTTAAATGTTCTTCAAGAACCAACTTGCAATTTTCAATTTCATATCTTGCTTCCGGTAATGTTATATCTGTTAAGGAGACATGATTCAGTGTGTGTGCTCCAATTGTTATCCCATAATCTGACATTTGATCAATCTCGTTCCACCCGAGCAACTGGTTAACCGGCTGCAATTTTTTCACCGCGTCAAAATCATTTGTTTTGCCAATATAGTCTGTAACTATAAAAACGGCAGCAGTAAATCCGTATTTTTTTAAAATCGGAAAAGCATATTTATAATTATCAAGGTATCCGTCATCAAAGGTTATGACAATTGATTTCGGCGGCAGGGTTTTATCCTCATTTATGAAATCTGTAAGTTCAGTCAATTGGACGGTATGATAACCATTTTTAGCCAGGTATTGCATTTGACGGTTAAAACTCGCCGGAGTCACCCTCATTCCAAGGCCGCCGCTTTTTGGGTCGGGAGAAATCTTGTGATACATTAACACAGGAATCTGACTGGCGTTAGTATCTCCAACAGGAGGTTCAGAATAAATATAGATAGGCAATATTTCCCAGACATATCTGACGGCAAACCAGGCAGCGGCCAATAGTACTAAAACTATAAGAGTTGTCCTTATTAATCTCATTTTTGTTCCCCTAAAAATCATCAGGCCGTATTATAAATCAGGGTGTTTGATATCTCTGTGCCTTATTGAAACCCGGTAGTTTCCTTCCTTCAGGCGCCGTTCCAGGTTGTTGGATATAGCAACAGAACGGTGCCGTCCGCCTGTACAACCGATGGCAATGGTCAAGATTGACTTGCCCTCTTTTATATATTCCGGCACCAGAAAATCGATCAGGGAGAGAAATTTTTCCATGAATTCATAAGTAACTGTGGAGCTGTAGACATATTTTTCAACCTCAGCTTCATTACCGGTCAATAAACGAAGCTCCGGAATATAATGCGGATTTGGGAGAAAACGTACGTCAAAAACGAGGTCGCTGTCCAGGGGTATGCCGTACTTGTAACCAAATGAAATTATCGAAACTCTAAACTGGGGTAAATCCACCTTTGAAGAAAACAGCTCGCTTACCTCGGCCTTAAGTTGAGCGTTGGTAAGTTCTGATGTGTCTATTACCTTATTTGCACGCCCGCGAAGTTCCTGCAGGTAAGCCCTTTCTTCCTGGATGCACTTTAACATTTCGCCGTGCTCGCTTAAAGGATGGCTGCGTCTGGATTCTTTAAAACGCCGGACAAGACATTCGTCAGATGCCTCAAGGAAAAGTATTTCATATTGGTAAGCTCCTTTTTGTTTTAATTCACTGAGCACCTCGAACAAATTATCAAAGAATATGCCTCCACGTATGTCTACAACCAGTGACAGCCTGTCTATAGAATTCGTCTGGCTGCACAGATCGGTAAACTTGGGTATTAAAGCGGGTGGAAGGTTGTCCACACAAAAGAACCCGAGGTCCTCCAGGTGCCGCAAAGCCTGGGTTTTACCGGCCCCGGACAAGCCTGTGACAATTACCAGTCTTGACAGCAATGTTTTGGCATCAGAATCTCCCGTCATATGTTAAAAATCCTTCTCTTCCTTTTAGATCAAATTCGGATTATCCGGCTTTGCAAATACCCTGATGGTCATTGACTGGCCAGGGCTCCCTTTAAGCGATCGATGACTTTCACAGGACCGGGGTCAATTCCGTAAAGTAAGGCGAGGTAAATACTGGTGTAATCCCCCGTGTAGATCAAGGAATACATCCTGGAAAGAATTGTATCACCGGAAGAATGTATTTGCGCAACACCGGCTACTTTTTTTTCTATTTCCTGATGTGTGATTTCAATCCTTTTTTGCACCCTGTCGTGATCATCCTTGCTTCGCAGGAGTATTAAAAAGAGATTTTTCAATATCTCTGCAGGTGTTTCAAAACCGACTATTTCGTTGTGATTAAGTTCCGGAAAAACGTTCCAATAAGCAGGTGTTTTTGTATTTTCATTAAATTGGCCTTTCCAACGCTGGGCGACAACTTCGGTCGTTCCAGATGAGCCCCAAATCACCGGGATATGTCCGTAAAGCCTTGTGGCAAGCTGCTTGGAAAGATTGCCCGACAATTCCACCTGAGGGCCTAATTGATCACGTAATAACCTTAGTTGTTGAACCAGTTCGGCCACTTCTTCAGAAATACCTGCAACAAGACCCATTCTCTCAAGCACCGCCAGCATCGGTATAAACAAGTAACCCGTTGCGGCACGCGGGGAAATGCCTGCCGGAACGGTAACTACCGGTACCCTGCCTGTTTGAGCCATATCTTTAAGTTCTCCCCCGGCAGTTAAAACAATTATGGTAGCTTTTTTTTCACTCGCTATTTCGAAAGCGCTTAGTGTTTCTTCAGTATTCCCCGAATAGCTGACTGCAAAAACAAGCGTTTGCTGATCAACAAACAGGGGAAGTGAATAATGACGATTGACGAATACCGGAACAGACAGTCTATTTGCAGAGAAAACCCTTAAAAGGTCTCCTCCGATAGCGGACCCCCCCAGACCGGTAATAACAATTTTATTAACTTTTACTTCAGCGGGCAGGTCGACATAATTGCCTATTTCCCAGGCCTCGCTGCATTGTTCAGGCAAATTCCATAAAGCCGCAAGCATATCCTGCGTGTCAATCCTGCTGATTGCTTCCGGATTATCCAAAATATCCCACATAATTAAATACCCCCTTTTTCTACATACGCTATAAAAACAATTTAAGTATTCTCTTCAAAGTCGCTAATACCTGCAGGGAAAACAAATCCTTAAAAAGGTAAATGAAACATTATAAAGGTTGTTATAACCGGCTTGCCTGGAGGGCACAAGCAACCGCTCCAAGCAAACCTGACCTGTCGCCAAGCGTAGCGGGCAATACCTTGAGTTTATTCATGCTTGATTTAATTACTCTTCTTTCTAACTCACCATTCATTGCCTGCCACAGCGGAGGTCCTGCTTTCATAGCCCCTCCGCCTAAAAGGATCAGGGAAGGGTTGAGCAGATTTACAATATGCGAAAGACCAAGACCTAAAGCCCTGCCGGTTTTGTCCAAAATCCCGAGCGCTTCCTGATCACCGGCGGCAGCAGCCCGTGAAACCGCCTCGGCATTTACCCCTTCCATCAAGCCTCCGGCCGTCTTTAAAATGCCCTTCCCTTTGCCCTGTTGGACAAGTTCTTTTGCAAAGCGGGCTATAGCAGTCCCCGAAGCTATTGTTTCCAGGCAACCCCTGTTCCCGCAGCTGCATAATATCCCGTCAGGCTCAACGACAAGATGACCTATTTCTCCAGCGCTGTAATCAGCGCCCTGATAAAGTTCGCCGTTCAAAATCAATCCACAACCGATGCCTGTACTGACAGTAATGTAAATTAAATTAGAAGTCCCCCCGTAATCCCCGAAACGGAATTCTCCCAGGGCTGCCAGGTTGGCGTCATTGCCGACCGTTACGTTAACCCGTAATGCCTCTTCTAAAAGGAATTTAAGAGGAACGTCCCGCCAGCCAAGATTTGGCGCCTGATAAATAAAGCCGCGCTGTGGGTCCAGCGGCCCGGGTGCGCCAATTCCAAGATAAGCGGGGATTTCCGGAAGCCCCGCCTTTTCTGAAACCTGTTTCACCGTCGCCACAATCTTGCCCAGTACAAAATCTATTCCTTTATCGGCTTCGGTTGGGGCCTTGGTTTCAGCTAAAATACGGCCTTTAGAATCGGCAACAGCCGTATAAATTTTAGTTCCCCCGAGATCAACCCCGGCTACAAAATGATCCTTCATTTTTTATCTAACTATTTTCCTTTTTTATATTCTTTGTTTATTTTTATTTGTTAATGAAAAAAGTTATAAACCTCTTGAGCCGCCGGCAGAGTCATCCCCGGTACTTCCGTTAAATCATCAAGGGTGGCCTTGCTGATAGCCGCTAAAGATGGAAATGCTGAGAGGAGCGCCCGCTGACGGGCCTTGCCGATACCCTTTATCTCATTGAGGACTGAAGAAAAGCTGTTGGAAGCATGCAGCTTTCTGTGATAGGCAAGGGCAAAACGGTGGGCTTCATCCCTCAGCCTCTGCACAAGTTGCAAAGCAGGTGAATTGGAAGGCAGACGAACAGGTTCATCCTTCTCCTCAAAATAGATAATTTCTTCTCCCTTAGCTATACTGCAGACCGGGATATATTCAAAACCCGTCTGTCTCATCACCTGCCGGACGCAGGAAAGTTGCCCGATGCCGCCATCTATGATAATAAGGTCCGGCAAACGGTAAAAACCCGCTTTCTTTGTCGAGAGCCGGCCGCTGTCAATCAACTCCTTTTCTTCACGGGCGCGCAGAAATCGCCTTTTTAATGCTTCCTGTAAACAGGCGTAATCGTTTGGACCCTCTACTGTCCGGATTTTAAACCTCCGGTATTGTTCCGGCGATATCCTCCCCTGATCATATACAACCATTGAAGCGACATTTTCAGAACCCTGGTTATTTGAAATATCGTAACATTCCAGGCGCACCGGAGTTTTTTGAAGGCCCAGTTCCCTTTTTAGTTCTTCCAGCGCCTGATCGTCAAGCTGCTTTTTCTGCATTGTTATTTCAGCTTCCCGTAAAGCAAGTATTGCATTTTTTTCAACCATTTCAATCAATCGCTTATTTTCTCCGCGCCGGGGAGTATAAATTTTTACCTTCCCGCCTCTTTTACAGGAAAGCCAGTTTTCAATAACCTTTTTTTCTTCATCCGTGACACCGGACAGCAGAATCTTTTCGGGAACAAAGTCAATATTATTGTAATGCTGCTTGATGAACGCGGTGACTATTTCCGCATTGTTTAAATCCTCAGTGTTCCTGAGTAAAAAATGCTCCCTGCTGACAAGTTTGCCGGAACGCATGTAGAAAACCATTGCGCAGCAGAGCCCCTGGCCTTGAACAGCAGCAATAATATCCAGGTTGCTTGGATTTTTGAGAATTACTTTTTGTTTCTCAATTACGAGTTCGATCGATTTAATCTGATCACGAAATCTGGCGGCCTTTTCAAAATCCAGTTTTTTTGACGCCTCATTCATTCTCAAAGCAATTCTTTCAACCACATCCTCCTGGCGGCCCTCCATAAACAGGCAGACCTCCTGAATCATGGCCAGATATTCCTCTTGTGTAACAAAACCGGAACATGGAGCCAGGCATTGGTTTAAATGATTGTTAAGGCACGGCCGGTTTGTCCTGGAAGCTTTTCCAAAACCACCCTTAATTTTTGTTATTCTTTGATTGCAGGTTCGAAAAGGAAAGAGCTTTCTGAGCAGGTTCAGAGTATCTTGAATTGCTCCAACCTGGGTATAGGGGCCAAAATAAACAGATCCATCCCGCATATAGTTTCTTGTAATCTGAACACGGGGGAATTCTTCATTCAGGGATATCTTTAGATAGGGATAACTCTTATCATCTTTTAAAAGAATATTATAGCGCGGGCGGTGCTCCTTGATTAGGTTTGATTCCAGGATAAGGGCTTCAACTTCATTGTCTGTTGCTATATATTCAAAGTCAACTGCCCGCTCGACCAAAGAACGCACTTTGGGGGAATTACCGGCTCCGGCATAGTAATATGAACGAACGCGATTCTTCAGGGATATCGCTTTACCCACATAGATTACTTCCCCCCCGGCATCTTTAAAAAAATAAACACCGGTTGTACTGGGCAGCCTGCTGAGCTTTTCCTCTAACATTAAACCCTCCGCCTCTACGAGACAATTTTTTTATACCCTGACGCTTTCATAGTCAAAGAAGGAAGGACTTTTTTTAAGAACTGCCCTGTATATGATTCTGTCTTACATGCTACTTCCTCTGGTGTTCCCTCTGCAATTACACTCCCGCCGCGTTCTCCGCCCTCCGGGCCGAGATCTATAATATAGTCGGCAGTCTTGATCACATCAAGATTGTGTTCGATTACCACCACTGTGTCACCTGCTTCCGTTAAGCGGCGCAGGACTTTAAGCAGGTGAGCCACATCATCCATATGAAGTCCTGTTGTAGGCTCGTCAAGTATGTAAAAAGTGCGCCCGTTAGAACGCCGGGACAACTCTGTCGCCAGTTTTACACGCTGGGCTTCCCCGCCGGAGAGTTCCGGCGACGGCTGCCCCAGGCGAATATATCCAAGACCAACATCCTGCAATGTTTTTAAACGCCTGCAGATCCGGGGCTGAAACCGGAAAAACTCCGCCGCCTGATCTACAGTCATGTTCAATATATCGGCTATACTCTTACCCTTGTATTTTACTTCCATTGTTTCACGATTGTACCTTGAACCCTTGCATACTTCGCAGGGTATGTAGATATCAGGCAAAAAGTGCATTTCAATTTTAACAATACCATCACCGAAACAAGCCTCACAACGTCCTCCCTTTACATTAAAACTAAACCTGCCGGGCTTGTAACCCCGTAAGCGTGCTTCGGGCAGTTGTGAAAACAGATCCCTGATTTCATTAAAAACTCCGGTATAAGTCGCCGGATTGGAACGCGGTGTCCGACCGATCGGTGATTGATCCACATTGATTACTTTATCAAGAAAATGCAGCCCCTCGATACCCCTGCAAAACCCTGTCCGGTTTCTTGAACCATGCAGCTCTTTGGCAAGGTTTGTATAGATAATCTCGTTTATAAGGGTGCTTTTGCCGGAACCGGAAACTCCTGTTACGCAAATAAATAAACCGATAGGAAAACTAACGTCTATATTTTTTAAATTATGCTCGGCAGCGCTCAATACTGTCAAATATTTTCCTTCTGGAATGCGGCGGGCTTCCGGAACAGGGACATATTTTCGCCCGCTTAAATACTGTCCGGTAATTGAAACCGGATTGCCTGTAATATCTTCAACTTTTCCCTGGGCTACAACCTCGCCGCCATTTTCTCCCGCCCCGGGACCAATATCGACTATATGATCCGCGGTGAGAATAGTCTCTTCATCATGCTCCACAACAATAACTGTATTGCCCAGGTCCCTTAAATGCAGCAGGGTATCCAAAAGGCGCCTGTTATCACGCTGGTGCAAGCCTATACTGGGTTCATCAAGGATGTACAGAACACCGGTTAAACCGCTGCCTATCTGAGTTGCCAGGCGGATACGCTGCGCCTCACCGCCGGAGAGCGTGCCCGCAGGGCGATCAATAGCAAGGTAATCGAGACCCACGTTAACAAGGAAACCCAAACGTTCAGCGATCTCTTTAAGAATACGCCTGGCAATCAGGTTTTCCCTGTCAGTTAGTTCAAGAGAATTAAAAAAGCCAAGCATTTCAGAAACCGGAAAACGGCTTACCTGAACAATGGAAAGGCCCCCAACTTTTACAGCCAGGGCTTCTTTTCTCAGTCGATCGCCTTTACAGTCCGGACAGGGCAGAAAGCTCATATAACGTTCAATTTCTTCACGCATGTATTCAGAATTTGTATCCTTGTAACGGCGCTTTATATTGTTCATAATTCCTTCAAAGGGAACCTGGTACTCAATTTGCCGTCCGTACGAGTTTTTATAACTGAACCTTATTTGTTCCTGTCCGGTCCCGTAGTAGAGCGTGTTTAACTGCTCAGCGGTTAACTGGCGCAACGGTGTTTCCAGACTAAAACTGTATTTTTCAGCAACACCCTCCAGGTAGGAATAAGCTGTTGCTCCTTTATACCACCCTTCGATGGCGCCCTCGGCTATTGACTTGTTCATATCCGGAACAACCAGGTCAGGATTTATTTTTTTATAAACACCCAAACCCGTACAGTTGGGACAGGCGCCAAAAGGACTATTAAAAGAAAATATCCTTGGTTCGATTTCCGGCAAGCCTGTACCGCAACCCGGACAGGCGAAATTTTCGCTGAAAACAATCTCCGTACCATCTTCAACTGCGGCAATCGCAATACCGTCAGCATTTTTAAGGGCGGTTTCCAAAGAATCGGTTAACCGCTGCGCCAAACCAGGACGGTTAATTAATCTGTCGACTACGATTTCTATGGTATGTTTTTTGTTTTTATCAATGCTGGGGGTCTCTCCCGAATCAAATAACTCCCCGTCCACCCTGATCCGGGAAAACCCATTTTTACGGATTCCTTCAATAAGCTTCTGGTGCTCCCCCTTTTTTCCGCGGATTACGGGCGCTAAAATCATCAATCTGATTCCTTCCGGCAAAGAAACCAGTTGGTCCACCATTTGCTCCACAGCCTGTCTGGTGATGGGTTGCCCGCATTGCGGACAATAGGGTTTGCCGATCCGGGCAAACAGCAGTCTTAAATAATCGTAAATTTCCGTCACCGTACCGACGGTCGAACGAGGATTATGGCTGGTCGTTTTCTGATCAATTGAAATAGCGGGTGAAAGCCCTTCAATATAATCGACATCCGGTTTTTCCATCTGCCCTAGAAACTGCCGGGCATAGGCGGACAATGACTCCACGTAACGCCGCTGTCCCTCGGCATAGATAGTGTCGAAGGCCAGTGAAGACTTTCCCGAGCCGGATAAACCGGTAAAAACTACCATTTGCCCGCGTGGAATTTCCAGGCTGATATTTTTTAAATTATGGATACGCGCTCCTTTAATTATGATCTTATCCAAGTTATTGTCACACCCGGTATTTTAAATAAATATTATCCTGAGTAATTTTTATTATAACATATAACTAGAAATTCCTCTTTAAAAAGGTAAACCCGCGCAAGAGAATCATACGCGGGTTTACCTTTTCTTTTACTACCAACTGCGGCCTATCGGACCAGTGCCTGCCCCCGGAGCAGTCCCTATGCTGCCTCCCGGATAAGCGCTCATAAAACCCATTGAACTTATTCCTGAACGGATACCGGTTGTTTCAGCCCCCATCGGAACGCCGGTAAAAACCGGATCCAGCGGATACCAACCGCGTGAATGCATAAGGTCAAATATTTGCTTCTGTGTATTTAATTCTTCGTTATTAATTTGGATAAGCGTACCGCGTACGCGGTCGTTTGCCGATTCAAGCACCGCCGTATGATAACCGGTAGAGATTGTTTTGGCGCCGGAAAGTATATCGGTTAAAATATCACGATCTGTAAACTCCACTTATAATAACCTCCTTTCAATTTAAAAATTAATGCCTGGCTATATTTGTCAGCCCGGCTTCCTGAAGCAAACCGCTTAAGGCGCTGATATGCCTTTGACCCTTGTCAATACACTGCTGCAGCAGGGCCTGAACAGCGGGATCACGGCTCTGGTTTAAATAGAAACTTGCTTTCTTAGCGCAAAGCTCTTCTGCCTTCAATTGGTCGGAAATGCGAAGTTTTTCCATTTCAGTGATCATCCAGTGATGCATGAATTCACCTCCTCCAGGTTTTCGTTAATTTAGTATGTCTCAAAAAAACAACTTTTTATCCCTACTGCTGAAATTTTCTAAAACAAGGTGCGGTTGCTTCAACTCTTCTTTTGGATATGATATAATGACTTCGCTTTAACATTAGGCAGTTTAGATGAGTAAAATAAAAAGGCAGGCAAACACTGGAGGTTAGAATGGAAAACCAGCATCCTAAGAAAACAATTGTTGTCAGCATTCAGGGGTGGGAACTTGAAGTGCTGGATGGACCCCGGAGAGTAAAAATGGACCTTGGGGAAATGATTGAATTTCAGGGGATATGGCTTACTGAACCGGAGCGCGGTGTTGTAACTGTACTCTGTTATCCCGATAAAATCTTTTATCTGGAAATCACCGAAGGTGAAGTGCCTTTACACGGCAGCGGACGCAGAAACAAGGTTACCCCGCTTAGACGGATTGATACGTCTCCTCCTGATAATGGAGAGTGAAATAAAAATTAAAGCCTGTCATAATTATGAACAGGCTTTTTCTGTAATAAGTGATCACCTTTTTGGACGGTCCTTGCTGCTCTTTGCAGGTTGAGACTTTGCTTCCGGCGCCGTGCCTATTTTGACGATGTTTTCAGCTGCACTCTTGGGCCTAACCATCATTTCCAGTTTTTTTATAGTCGCAGGAGAGACTTTTATCTTGTCATTACCAGCTTCTTCTCCCTTTATAATTTCCTTTACTGCTGCGTTTTTTTTCTGAGTCACCTTTAATTCTTCTGAGTTTGCTTCAGCTATAGGTTTTTGAACCTGGACCACAGCACAGGCAACCTCAGAAAGCATGTCGATGGGAAATGAGGCGGCAGAGTGGTTGTCCAACGGAACTATTTCAGGAGTTGTCCGGGAAAGCTCATTATCCAGCAGTTTTATTAGCCGTAAACATTCGGCAGTCGTCTGTTCAACACTTGTTTCAAGCAGACCCAGTTTTTCAATTAATTCGTACATAAAATCATAGCGGTTACAGTTTAAATCATTGCCGGTGATACTGTCCGTCATAAGAAAGATCTCATCAAGCCGCTCTCCTGATTGATCAATCATTTTTTTAATATTCTCCAGCTTTTTTGGAATAAGATTTACAATCTGTTCACGGCTCTCTTCATATTCCCTGCGAAGCTTTAAATAATATGAAATATCTTCTATAGAAAGTTCATCTACAGCAATTTTTTCAAATGTCTTGAGTTCCCTAACAAGTTCATAGTGCCTCTTTAACAATGATATCAACCCCCTATCTTCACTTTATTTATTTATTCTACCTTGGCTAACCATATCCTCCATAATATGGTAACTATTAATCAAAAAAATTTTACTTTTCCAGGTCTAATTTTTTAAGACACTGAAATATTCCCCTGAGTATTTTCTTGTCTTCCTCAGTTAAAGCAGCCTTGGAAAGCAAATCCTCCCTTTCTGTCAGCGTACGCAAAAGAGATTGCTGCCTCCTCCAGTAACGAATCTTTTCATGGTGCCCGCTAAGAAGAACTTCGGGAACGGAAAAACCTCCATACTCCCGGGGTCTTGTGTATTGGGGGTACTCCAATAACAAATCGTTAAAAGACTCTTCACTCGCTGATTTATCCTTTCCCAGGACTCCGGGAATAAGTCTCGCCACAGCATCAACTATTACCATGGAAGGAATTTCACCTCCGGTGAGTATATAATCACCGATTGACACCTCGTCGGAAGCAATTTCCCGAACACGCTGATCAATTCCTTCATAATGTCCGCAAATCAGTGTGATCCGTTCCAGGAGGCTTAGTTCCCAGGCTATTTCCTGGTTAAATTGACGTCCGCCGGGACTGAGCAGAACAACCCTGTCCTGTTCACCCTGGATCTTTGTTAACCAATCCATTGCCTTAAAAAAAACGACAGCCGACATAACCATTCCCTGCCCTCCCCCAAATGGGGAGTCATCAACACTTTTGTGCTTGTTTTCCGAAAAATCCCTGATATTAACCAGATTAAGTTCCAGAAGACCCTTTTCCCCTGCCCGTTTAATAATGCTGGCATTAAAGGGGCTCGAAAACATCTCCGGGAAGACAGTCAAAATGTTTATCAGCACTTGGTTGCTTCCAACCCTTCCGGCAGTTTCACAACCATCCGTCGATTTTCAAGATCAATTTTTTTGACTACCTGTTTCAAAGCGGGGATTAAAAGCGATAGTTGGCCCTTTCTGACCACATAAACATCGTTCGCCCCTGTATGAAGCACATCTTCAATCTTTCCGAGGTATTCAGATGTTTCAGTATAGACGGAAAGCCCTATTATATCGAAGATAAAATAATTATCAGCCGGCAGTTTCACTAACTGCTCTCTGGTTACCTGCAGCAGGGCGCCCGCAAGTAATTCGGCGGCATTCATATCGGATATGCCTTGAAAGTCAATCAGCAAATAATTTTTATGCCGCTTCACTTCACTGATAAAGTATTCCTTTTCCAGGTTCCCCTTTGAAAGGATTACCCTGTCCATCTTAAAAAAACGTTCCGGAAAATCAGTCAGTGGAAGAACACGTACCCAACCGCGGTTTCCGAATGTGCCAATTACCTTTCCTATCGTAATTAAGAACTCTTCCAGTATAGATTCCCTTCTTATTATACCTGTTGTACAAAACAGGTATTTTATAAAATGTAACTATCCTGAAAATTAATTTGCCTTGGAAGGTCAACTGCTAAGTGTGCTCATGTTCGCCTCTTATATAAAATAAAAGAGGGGGTCAAACTAAACTGCCCCCTTGATTACCTTAAACAATCTCTACAAGCACTTTTTTATGTTGTTTAGCTGCAGCAGCTTTTACAACAGTACGTATGGCCCTTGCTATTTTACCCTGCCTTCCAATTACTTTACCCATATCCTCTGTGGCAACTCTTAATTCGATCACATAAGCTTTTTCACCTTTGATCATATTCACTACCACTTTGTCCGGCTGATCAACAAGGGCTTTGGCCAGAACCTCAACCAGATCTTCCATCTTATTATAGTTCCCCCTCGTCACCCTCCAGTTGTAACATCTAGCTATCCTCGGCGAGCTTATCAAATATACCGGCCTTATTAAACAAAGAACGAACAGTATCCGTGGACTGAGCTCCCATTTTTAACCAGCTGATTGCCTTTTCCTGGTTAATCTTCACTTCGGCCGGTTCCTTAAGTGGATTATAATAACCCAACTCTTCTATAAAACGGCCATCCCGGGGTGAGCGGGAATCCGCAACGACAATACGGTAAAAAGGTTTCTTTTTAGCGCCCATTCTTTTTAGCCTGATTTTAACTGACAATAATATCACCTGCCTTTTTATCTTTTCTTGGTTTTTAAATTTACCGGTTAACCGTTTTTATTAGAACAACGGTTTGCCGCGTTTATCCTGAACAAAACCGGGCAGATACTTGCCTCCCTTTTTTGCGTTTTTACCCATCTCCGCAAATTGCCTGATCATTTTCCGGGTCTGTTCAAACTGTTTTAATATTCGGTTGACATCCTGTATGGTAGTACCGCTCCCATTTGCAATGCGGCGGCGGCGGCTGCCGTTAATCTCCTGTGGATTGAGCCTTTCCCAGCGCGTCATGGAACTGATCACAGCTTCGACATAAACAAGTTCTTTTTCATCAATGTCGCCCAGTTCCTTTAACATTTTGGCATTGCCTAGCCCTGGTATCATACCGATCAACTGCTGTAGCGGTCCCATTTTTTTTATTTCGCGAAGCTGTTCTAAAAAATCCTCCAGGGTAAACTCGGCGCTTTGAATCTTCTTATTAAGTCTTTCCATTTGCTCAGCATTAATAGCGCTCTGAGCCTTTTCCACCAGAGAAAGTACATCGCCCATGCCCAGGATGCGTTCCGCCATACGGTCCGGGTGAAAAGTTTCCAGAGCGTCCAGTTTCTCACCGGTTCCAACAAATTTAATCGGACAGCCTGTAACGGCCTTTATTGAAAGCGCTGCCCCTCCCCTGCTGTCACCATCCAACTTGGTCAGGATGACCCCATCCAGGCCGAGTCGTTCATGAAAAGCCTGGGCAATATTAACGGCAACCTGCCCCGTCATAGCGTCCACAACAAGAATTATTTCGTGAGGATGCACCTTGGCTTTGATTAATTCCAGTTCAAGCATAAGTTTATCATCAACATGCAGCCGCCCCGCCGTATCCAAAATGAGCAGGTCTCTTTCAGCGCCAAGGGCATGCTCAACGGCCTGACGGGCAATTTCAACCGGTTCCTGCAGATCTGTCCGTGAAAATACGGGAATATTTATTTGCTGCCCCAGGACCTGAAGCTGTTTAACAGCCGCCGGCCGGTAAACATCAGCGGCGACCAGCAAGGGCTGCTTTCCCTGTTTTCGCAGCAGGCTGGCCAGTTTGGCGGCAGTAGTGGTTTTTCCGCAACCCTGTAACCCGACAAGCATCACTACTGTTGGGGGTTTAGAGGCAAGATTGATTTTACTCTGCACTCCGCCCATTAATACAGCCATCTCGTCACGCACAATTTTAATTACCTGCTGGCCGGGCGTAAGACTGTCTAAAACTTCCTGACCTGTTGCCCGTTCCTTAATACCCGCAATAAAATTCTTAACAACCTGGAAGTTAACATCGGCGCCCAATAAAGCACGCCTTACCTCGCGCAATGCCTCATCGACATCCGCCTCGGTTAGTCTGCCCTTGTTTTTTAGTTTACGGAAGGTTTCCTGCAGTTTTTCGGCAAGACTTGCAAAAACCATTCCCTATGGCTCCCTTTCTTGTCTGTATATTGTTTTCTTTACGCCAAAGGATTTTCTTAAACAATATTATCTGATCGCCCATAACCTGTCAAGGATAACCAAACCCCAGCCGTCAAGCCGGTGCAAAAGTTTTGTCGTAAAGTTAAGTATTCAGTGAGCCCGTTTCAAACTATGAACTTGCTGTTGCACAAAGGTTTAAACAGGCTTTTGTACGCTCTTCTAAAACCTTCTCCCAATCCTTTTCACTTAACGGCCTGTCAAAGCTTCTTAAACGGGCCAGTTCAAAACCATGCTTTTTGGCCAACTGCCTTAAGTAGATCATATTATCCAGACGCAAATCCGAACCCAAACTCATGTCGGTATAATGATGCTCAAGCGCCAGCAACATCGTTTCAGCCATACACGCATAAGCCAGACCAGGTTCAAAGCCAAAATTCCATCCCAGGGAAGGACGTCCGGGTAATGCCACAACGCCCCCGTCAATAACAAGCACATCAGGCCGCAGTTTTTGCAGATCCGGACTGACATTGGAAGGCTTGGAAATATCACAGATGATTGCACCCGGTGTTACCCATTCCGGTTTGACCAGTTCCTCAATACTGCTAGTGGCCGTTACTACTACCCGGGCTGCGGAAATCCCCTGGTTTGGGCTGCTGGTTAAAACGAATGAATTCGAGCGAATTAATTCATCCACAACCCCTGCCCATTCTTCACGCGGGGAACCCATAGCAGGCAGTCTCATTTTTAACAATTTCTCTCCGAGAGACCCTTCGGGTGGTATCCAACCGTCCCTGGCCTGATCAGACAGGTGCAGGCAAATGTCTTCCGCTACACTGCGCAGGCGTCTTAAGCTTGCCTGCGGGTGACGCGGGCTGCCGATTAAAACTATCCGTTGAAGTTCTTCCGCAAGCAATATAGCCATCAGCCGCCCAATTGAGCCAGTCGCTCCAATAACCGCTGCGGTACACTGGGCCAGGTCGAGAGAAAAACGCTGTGCGGCAAGTTTGATCGCTTCCGCTCCCGAAACCACTGTATAACTGTTGCCGGTGGTTAAAGGAAGAAAATGTCCCTGAAGAAGGGTCCCTCCCCGGGATACTACTGAGGTATAGGCGCCAAGTCCAACCAGCCGGGCGCCCCGCTGCTGGGCTAGTTCAAGCGCCTTCTCCAATTCCTTCAACGCTTCCTCGGGTGTGAATTCCAGAATTTCCTTTGTTGTATGGGGTAAAGCAATGAATTCCCCGTAAACAGTGTAGCCGGCTGGTGACTCAACCCTTGTGCGGCCGATCACGAAGGGATCCAGTATATCGCTGCCCAGATCGGCCAGCTGCTGAAGCTTATCAGTTGGAAGAGACGCAAGGCTCGCATCAAACTCATAATAATTATCCAGGTCTAAAGGATGGACAAGAAAAGCAAACCGCCCCTCCTTGTTTTCCCGGGAAGGTTTATACATGTCCCAATCATACTTTTCAGTCTTCGTTATAGAACGGATCATGCTTTCGTCAAGATCCAGGACGGGTCTTAAAACTTCCAGGGTATTGCCCTGATTAAGCACTTCCAGGACGTGCCTTATGGACCCAAGAGCTCTTTGGCATTCATCACGTGTAACTGTAAGAGGCGGCTCCAAGCGGATTACCTTGTTCCCATTTAAGGTAGGCGCTACTCTTAAACCTTCAGCATTTAAAAAATAACTGGAGATAAGCGGTGTCAGCGCCTCCTGCTCGGCAAGCACACTTAAAAGACAACCCGGAAAATCAGAACGGCTCATTTCAAATTCCAAACCCAGCATATAACCTCTCCCGCGAACTTTTTTAAGAACCCCGGGATATTCTTTTTGCAGTACGGCCAGTTCCTTATAAAGATACTCACCGTTGGCTTTTACACGCCGGATAACCTCCCTGTTATTCCTGGTCAGGATGTCCAGTACTTTCAGGCCGACCTGACAGCCGGGGGTGTTTGCCGCAAAAGTAGACGAGTGACGATCTCCAAAATCTTTTGTATACGCCGCTTCCGTACTGATACAGGCCCCTATGGGGAAAAGACCTCCGCCAAGGGCTTTGGCTAAAAGCAGAAGATCGGGACACAAGCCCTCATCCTCACATGCAAAAAGCGTCCCTGTACGGCCCAGTCCGGTTTGGATTTCATCAAGGATAAATAAAATTTCATGCTGATGGCATATTTCCAGGGCTTTGGACAAGTAACCGGCTTCAGGCACTATTATTCCGCCTTCACCCTGGATTGGCTCTACTATAAAGGCTGCATAGTCATGCCCATTCATTTCAAGCTCTTTCTGCAGTGCATCCAAATCACCGTACGGAATAACATTAAAACCCGGCACGGGCGCTCCGAAGGGTGTCTGATAATAACCCTTTCCCGTAGCCGAAAGCGCTCCGAGGGTTTTCCCGTGAAAGCTGTTCACCGTGCTTAAAATACCTAACCGCCCCGTGGCTGATCGCGCCATCTTTATAGCCGCCTCCACTGTTTCAGCGCCGCTGTTGGTAAAGGTTACGTATTGAAGCCCGTCAGGGGCCAGTTCGATCAGGCGTCTGGCCAATCTTCCGGCTGATCCAAGAGCCGAAGGCTGAATGAAACTGGGCAGGGCTTTATTGCGCACTTCTTCAAGGGCCTCCCATATTTCCGGCGGGTTAAAGCCAAAAGGCAGCGCGCCGTATGCCGCTATAAAATCAAGGTACTGTCTTCCATTTGTATCATAAAGGTAATTGCCTTCACCGCGAATATAAACTTTATCCATCTGGACCTGTTCAAGGAGCCTGCCCAACTGGGGATTAACGTACCGGGTAAAGTCATGCATATAAAATGCCCTCCTGTTCTAACTGGAGCCTTTTAATTGGCGGATCAACTGGCGGAGCTGCTCCGGGTTAAGCCAACGGTCTTCCTTAATCGGGGAAATACCTATCTCCCAGCTGATAACCCGCGGCCCCAGGATTGCTTCGACCATTCTTATACGCATATCCGAACCTATAAAGATTACCGCGTCATAACTTTCAATCTTGGCGACCGTAGCCATAAACATGTTGAATAGATCGGCTCCGCTCTTATTCTCAATGAATTGCCAGCGCTCTTTGTCGTTCATGAGCAAAACAAAATCTACTCCTTCGGCGCGTGCAACTTCATTTAATTCCTCACCGTTTTGAACCGGAAAACCCACCAATGCTATGCGGGCGCCTTTGCGGATTTCACCCAGGCTTTCCAACCGTGAAATGAGGGTCCGATCAACCCCTAACCGGTCGGCAACCTCCTGCTGAGAATGCCCTTCCTTGCGAAGTTGAAAAATCTTATCTATCGAACGATGAACACGCTCCGGATTGATCACTTTATCTCCTACCCGGATAAGCTCCATATTGCTCTCCTCCCTTGTGCACAATAACGTGCTCAATATATTATAACCACTACTTTTCCCAATTACAATATATTTCCTGATTTTTATTGCCCTATTCTTTGTCTATTGGCATAAGGCAATAAGCCGGATTTTATTGGGATGTTTTGAAGAAGATAAAATAATTTTTCGTATCAAACAATATGAACCTTTAGAAAATTGGTTGTGCCCCGGCGGTCTGGGGGGATTCCGGCAGTGATTACAACAAGGTCGCCGGATCTAACCATGCCGGAATCAAGAGAGCTTTTAATGGAGGAGTTGATCATCTGATCGGTATTTTGGAATGGCTCGATAAGTAAAGGCTGCACTCCCCAAAGCAAGGCCATCTTTCGCAAAACCTCTTTATAAGGAGTGACGGCAATAATCGGCGCTTTTGGACGGTATTTGCTGATCATCAAAGCTGTATATCCGGTCTGAGTAGATGTAATAATGGCTGCTGCTCCAAGATCCCGTGCGGTTGTAACAGTCGCATGACTGATAGCGTCTGTGACAGTATGGGTAATTCCTTTGCTCTTTTGAGCTAATATCTCATCATGGGGAAGAGAATTTTCAACCCTTTCAGCAATCCGCTTCATCATTTCCACAGATTCAACAGGGTAGCAGCCGATGGCAGTTTCTCCGGAAAGCATAACAGCATCGGCGCCGTCTAAAATAGCATTGGCCACGTCGCTGACCTCAGCACGGGTCGGGCGGGGATTGCCGATCATCGTTTCAAGCATTTGAGTGGCTACAATAACCGGCTTGCCGGCTTCGCTGCACATTTTAACAATTTCTTTCTGGACGAGGGGAATTTCTTCAACCGGCAGGTAGATTCCCAGGTCTCCTCTGGCAACCATAATCCCATCTGAAGATCTAATAATACCGGAAAGGTTTGCCAGGCCTTCACGGCTTTCAATTTTTGCAATAATCTGCGCTTGCGAGTTTTCTTTCTTCAACATCTTCCTGACAGTTACAATATCCTGCTCCGCACGCACAAAGGACAGCGCTATAAAATCAACACCGTGCCCGATTCCGAAAAGAATGTCGGCACGGTCTTCATCTGACACAAAAGGCAGGTCCAGCTTAACTTCAGGAAGATTTACTCCCTTTTGACCGGATATCTCACCGCCATGGATTACCTCGCACTCCACAATGTCTATTCCGGTTGAAATTACTTTTAATTCAATCTGCCCATCGGCTAACATAATTTTATTGCCGGGTTTAACGTCCCGGGACAAATTTACATATGAAACCGGCAGGCAGTTTTTACCCGGTTGGCAACCTTCCGGAGCAAGAACAATATATTGCCCGGCATTTAATTGAAGCGGCCTTTCCAGGCGCCCTAAACGCACTTTAGGCCCCTTCGTATCCATGAGAACGGCAATATTCTTGCCTGTTCTTACAGCAGCTTCCCTGACGGCGGTTATCCTCTTTAAGTGTTCTTCATGTGTACCGTGGGAAAAATTAAGCCGGGCTATATCCAAGCCGGCCTCCATCATTTTTTCCAAAATTAAAATTTCCCCGCTCACAGGTCCTAGTGTAGACACAATCCTGGTTCGTTTCATATGACCTCACATGGACAATATTCCCGCCAAAGTATACATGGTCAGATCAATTTTCTTCTTCCGGCTGCAAACCTGTTCAAGATCTACGGCAACTACCTGACCGTTGGTATAACCAACCATTTTTTTATCTTCTCCGGACATGAGCAATTCCACCGCTTTAGAACCCATCATGCTTGCCAGTACCCTGTCAAAAGCAGAAGGATTTCCGCCTCGCTGCAGGTGACCTAAAATAGTAACCTTGGTGTCGTAACCGGTCCTTCGCTTAATTTCTTTGCCTATCTCAACACCGCTGGCTGCCCCTTCAGCACAAATTATAATACTGTGCGAACTCCCCTGACGGTGACTGAGGATCAGGCGTGAACAGATTTTTCCGATATCATAGGGATATTCGGGTATAATAATAGATTCCGCCCCGCCTGCCAGACCAGAATGCAAGGCAATCAAACCTGTTTCCCGCCCCATTACCTCAATGACAAAAGTTCGTTCATGAGATGAAGCGGTGTCCCTGATTTTGTTGATAGCCTCGATAACCGAGTTGACTGCCGTATCAAAACCTACCGTATAATCGGTTTCCCAAATATCATTATCGATTGTACCGGGCAGGCAAATAACAGGCAGATGGTACTCTGCATTTAAAGCAAGAGCCCCCTGAAAGGAGCCGTCCCCGCCTATAACTACAAGTCCCTGGATCCCGAAACGCCCTACATTTTCCCAGGCCATTGCTCTTCCCTGTCCTGTTTTAAACTGTTCGTTTCGGGCAGTATGCAGAATAGTTCCGCCCCTGTGGATAATATCAGTTACAGATCGAAGGTTCATCGGTTCTATGTCCGCTTCAATAAATCCGCTGTAACCTCTTTTAATGCCCATTACCTCAAGACCGTGATATAGCGCTTTTCGCACAACCGCCCGTATTGCTGCGTTCATACCCGGGGCATCACCGCCGCTGGTAAGAACAGCAATCCTTTGCATAAGAACAACTCCTTGCCGCAACAGACAAATCCTGCCTAATTACAAAAGCACGGCTGCGTTTAAATTGAATCGATGATCTCCATTGCTTCATCAGCCTCTGACTCGGGCACCAGAACCTCAATAGAACTGTTGGGCGGCAGCCCGGGGGAACTGCCGATATTTTTTATTTTAACCAGTAGGCCCTCGCTTGCAAGAAGTCGTTGTATCTGTTCGGCTTCTTCCATACAGGGAGCGATATAGACTACTGTCCACACAATAAAGCCCCCTTTTTACTAAGGCATTCATCGTAAACAAGTATAAACATAACTGCCAATCTTATATTCATTAAATTTTATTCTCTTTTCAACCTTCAGCCTTGCACATACTATTCATCATTTCGTATCTTGCCATGTTTGGTTAACAGTTCAACTTTCCCGCGTATTTTGATCGCTGAAGTATGCTCGGTAAACTGTGCAATCATAATTTCGCCTTTATCCAACTTCTCTGTGTGATGAAACTTTGTATCCTTGCCGCGGGTGAGACCAATAATAGTAACACCGTTATCCAAAGCTTTTATAACAACATAGTCAGCATATAAATCATAAGGTTCCGTCGTCATAACCTCACTCCATTATTACCTTTATTTAACAAATACTTAATAAACAAATCATAGCACATTTAATGCTTTTCTGACAAGCTGTGTTCCAAACATGATTTACTTTTCACCATCAACTTTTACCTTAATATTGTCCGCTCCTATTAATTCCCTCAGCTCAACAAGAACCGGCGTAGACAAATCCAGCCAAAATTCTTCGGGTGTACGGGCCAATTTTTTATCGCCCGGAAAGTAAAGGTACACCGGTGAACGTCCCGGATAGCTTCGTAAAATTAATTGCAATCGGGTAATAAGCTCCAGGGAAGACTTCCTTATTTGGATATAGACACTGCTTGTCTTTTTTTTATCAACAGGGGTAAGTACATCAGCGATAACCTTGTTTTCTTCACCATTTGCGTTTATCTGCCCATGCAGGAGAACTACTTTTTCAGGTTTAATCAGAGACTTATACTCCTTATAGGTACGCGGGAAAAATATTACCTCAATAGCGCCTGTCAAATCTTCAAACTGCCCTCTGGCCATTGCTTCACCCCGGCGTGTGGACATTTTCTTTACGTTCGTAATCATCCCGCCTAGAACAACGTTACTTTTAGGTTCCATCTCCTTTGCTTCGGAAACAGACCCTTTGACCTGTGCGTTT
>JBAZGB010000035.1:0-30078 GCA_041653135.1 Eubacteriales bacterium
CCGAATCAGGGGTTACATCTCTACGGTCAAGAAAAATTCTATTCCAGTACTGGAGGCAATCCGGGACGCTCTTCTGGGTAATTCCTTTGTCCCAAATTGCAATGAAGTCTTATAGTTGGACATTACCCCGGTTTCGGTTATAGTTGCCTCTTTTTATGACTCAGGCGTTAGCCTGAGTAGTTACAAAAAATAACAATGATAACAGAATAAAACAACATAAGCGAAGTTACAAAAAATCCGTGTTTTGCGCCGGCATCAGGATGACTCTCTTTGACCATCAGCGCTGCAAAGATATCATCAAAGCTGGCATCGCATCTTAAGTCCGGTTTCACTCCCATTTGCTACTATTTATTGTTATTATAGGTACTCAGGCAAGCCGTTTGCTATTGAAAGAGCCGTGCTTCTAAAACGGTAATGAAACGGGTTTAAGTATTTTGAAGAAGATATTTTTCAAAGGGAAATAAAAAATCCGGGTCCCATTAAGGAACCCGGATTTTTATGACTGAGTTTAGATAACCATTGTTACTGTCTGGGCAGTATCGTCAAAGGTTACCGAAGCGCCGAGCGCCTGAGCAATAAAGCGGAAAGGAAGCATGGTGCGGCCGTTGGAAATTTCGGCGGCTACATCCATATCAATTGAGGCGCCATTGATGATCATGACCTTGCTGCCGATGGTCATCTGGACAACCTTGTCGCCCTTGATCAGGGTAACTTTGCCGTTGCTGAACAGAATGTTGTCGGCTGATACGCCGCAGGCCTGCGCAACATACCGGACGGGCAGGAAAGTGCGGCCGCCTTTGAGGTACGGAGCAACGTCCATGGTCTGGGCTACGCCGTTAACCGTATAGCTGGTGTCGTTGATCTTGAAGACCACGGTTGCTTTTTCATCGCTGGGGGCGGGGGTGGCGCAGACAGCGATAGCTGTTTTTGCGGCATAATCTGAATTCGTCCAGAGATCATAGCCGTCTGTTTCGACAACAGCGTCGCCCATTACCTTAATGTCGATATTTCCTTCGGGCACAGTGCGGTAGACCTTCAGCTTGATGTTGCTGACTACGATTGTGCTCGGGGTGCTGCTGTTGTTGTCAATGTTGAACTCTACCTTATTATTTCCGGCTACACGCTTTACGTTGGAGACATCTAAATTACCTTCAGTTACTTCAACTGTAGGTGTTCCGTCGAATTCGACATCGGGTGGCAGGTCAAGGGTTAAAGTTTCATCTTCGATTAAGGCTTCTTTAATGTTTTCCTTAATGGTTAAGACACCGGCAGCCGGACCGGAAGCGCCGATAATAATATTCGGGGTGCTGTCCGCTGTTGCGGTAACCGGGGCTTTGACAGTGGCTACGACCACTTCCCCTGTTACGCCGGCAGTTCCGCCTACGGTTACTTTTACGTCGCCCTCAAAGCCGGCTTCAACTGCAACTTCGCAGTCTTCCAGCTTGATCTTGGCGGCATCGTTTGATTCACTGTCAACAGTAAACTTGGCGGTGCGGTCATCCGACCCGGTGAAGCTTACGAAATTAACATCCAGCCCTTCATCAGCAGAGAAGTCGTCCAGGTCGCCAGCGCTAGCATAAACCGGCATCCAGGCTACGCCATCCGGAAGGGTAAGTGTGACTGTCCGGCCATCGACGAGGGTGGCTTCCAGTGATTCTTCAATAACTACGTTGCCGATTTCCTGCTCTTCCTGTCCGGCAAAAATTTCCTGGACGTCTTCGGCAGAAACCTTGGAACCAAATTCACCAAAGGTGCCTACAGGTCCTTCGGAAACGTTGGTATCACTGTCGCCGCCGACCTGGGCTATGATAGAGCCTGCTTCACAGTCTTCTTCGTCATCGACTGTGAATTTCAGGAAGCCATTGATATCCCAGCAGGATGCCTCGCTGGTGGCTGTTGTTTCGCCGGCATCTTGGATGCCGTTTTTGTTAAGGTCGGCGCCCAAAAGGTCGATATAGATTGTGTCTTTGTCTGTGTTGTACCATATTTCAACAAAGATACCTTGCCCCCAACGCGGAGCTACATAGAGGAAAGGGACTGAGCTGCATGTCCATACATAGCCAGAGGGCAGTTCCAGGCTGAGGGTTTCTTCGCCCAGTTCCAGGGAACCGGCGGTTTCTTCCTTTATCCGCAGGTCGATGGTGAAGTCATTGTTGGAAGTGTCCTGCCCGGAAGGGATCAAAATTACCTGGCCAGTGCCGGAGCATTTGGCCGCGGTTACGTCGCCGGTCGGGAAACCCGAGGTGCCGGCGGCGTCAAAGTTGACTACGAAGTCTTTGTCAGTGCCGTCTTCTACTTCAATGCCATCTAGGTAGACATAGAATACAAAGTCGAAGCTAAGGGACTGACCAGCAGCGTTTACGCACTTTATTTGAACTTCGTCGTTTTCATCAAGTACTGTTACCTCGATATCAACAGCCAGCAAACCGTTGGAATCGCTGCCAACTGTGGCGGGGACTACTACTTCGTTTAATGTAGCTGTGTTGACAGCGCTTGCAGGACCTGGAACACCAACTGCTAATCCTTGAAAGGCTGTATCAAAATCGTATTCGCCAGGCAGCTTTATGATGACGTTGTCATTAAAGTCAATCGAGCCTGCGGGAACGGTTACCTTGATTGTGCCTGCCTTCTGGACCATGGCCGGATCATCAACGAGTGTCGGCACTGAAAGCGCAGAGATAGTTCCCGCTGCAAACGCAGGTACGGCGGACATCGGGATAAGCATTGTTACTAACAGGGCAACTGTTGCTAAAATTGCAATTAGTCTTTTCGATTTGCGCACTAAATAATTCCCTCCTTGTTAATAATTAAATAACTTCATTTTAATAACGGGCCGGCTTTCCCTTTTAAAGCCCCAACACCTCCTTTGCTTGATGCTTCGTTGTTTTTTAAGAATAGAGCCGCGTACGTTGGTGCATCTGATATTTGATTGACTGGCTAAAAAATTAAACTCTAATCTGTTAGACACATAATTTTTCCCGAAAGTTCCAAGGATCAAGGAAAAATTTTTCTTCTTGTGTTTTACATGACTGTCCGGGAAAAAACCTCCCGCAATTCCAGCAAAACCATTGAGCAATAAAAGCCTTGTCTGACCTCAAGTTTTGGGAATGCTTCACCGAATATTAAAATATCAAAGATAAAATCACAGAGGAGATATCAAATTAAAGGGGCTTTCAAAATGGTTAAAAAACACTGCAGTTTTTGCAATGGTGAAAGTTACAGCTCAAGCTCCAGGGACAGGTGGATTTGCCCTTACTGCGAGCATGACCTGACAGGTAATCAGACAAATATCGCATTCCAAAAAAAGCTTTTGGATTTTTCACAGCAAAAGATCTTAAGAGACCGGAGCGAGACCTATTCCCAGGAAAGAATTATTCTCCAGACGGGATTTAGCGGGGCATTGTAAAAACTTGCTTTTAGTCCGGCTAAGAATGTAAAAAGGGGTATAGCTTTGGAGAGTAGATAAAATGAATTCAGAAAACGAAAAGAAAAATGAAATACGCGACCATATCAGCGCCGCGCATTTATTCTCTCTGCTAATCTTAATATCTTTGTTTCTCTACAGCAACAACCTGCATCCAAGAGAACTGTTCCAGGCCGTCAATCTAAAACTTTTCCTACTGGTCAGTCTGGTTTGTTTTGGCGGCGTTTTTCTTTATATTACAAAAACCTCTTCGCTGATCAAAGATCCAAAAGCACCGGAATTCAAAACCAAATCCTGGGTTGATCCCGTTTATATAATTTTCCCTTTGATAATTGCCATGCTGACTTTATTTATCCTGGGAGGCAAACTGTCATACGGTTGGGTGGCGTTCTTGTTGCCTATTCTGGTCACTTCCTCAATAATGGGCAAAAATGCCGGGCTGATTATGTCAACCATATGTGTCGGCGTTTTATTTTTCTACGATAAGCTTTTTCCCGGCGGAGTTTTCGCTGCCCAGTTTTCGGGAGAGGAGCCAAAAATAATTATAGTCTGCATGATGTATTTAATAAGCTGGTTTGTCGGAGGGCTGTCGGATATGGAAGCGCAGCGGCGCAGCGAGTTGAACAGCCGGCTCTCCCTTGAGGAACTGGTTAAGACTATCTCAACAAAATTTATCAGCCTTACTCTGGACGAAATAGACGGGGGCATACAAAAAGCTTTGGAAACTGTTGGAGAATATGCGGGGGCTGACCGCGCATATATTTTCTTTTTCAATAAGGATGGGGAAAGCAGGCATTATACAGCTTATAAGTGGAGCGCGCAGGGGGTGGAATTACCTGACGGCTACCTTAAATTTTTGGCTGAAAGTTTTCCCTGGTGGGTAAAAGAACTTAACAAGCCTGAAAATATTTGTTTTTCCAAAGTCAAAGACCTCCCCCTGGAAACCTGCTCGGAAAAGGAATTTCTTCTTGAAAACAACGTCTTTTCGCTTATTATCGCTCCGATAAAACATGGAGGTATTAAAGCCGGATTTATTGGCCTTGATACTGTTCGCCGCGAAAAGAAATGGACCGCTGAGACCGTTTCACTGGTTAAAATGGCGGGTGAAGTTCTGGTTAATGCGGTTGAGCGCAAGAGGGCGGAAGAAGAACTGCGTTTATCAGAGGAGCGTTTTTCAAAGGCATACAGCGCCAGCCCCAACCTTATGCTGATTATAGGCTGTTCCGATCACAGGGTTATTGATATAAACAATAGTTTCTTGAATGTTACGGGGCATATAAGACAGGAAGTCATCGGACGGACAGTTGCGGAGATTAATTTATGGACGGATCTGATGGCTTATTCGAAAGCGATCAAGATGATTCAGGAGCAGGAAGTAATTCATAACCTTGAAATAAAATTCAATAAAAAAGACGGGCGTGGAGGCGTAGGGCTGCTTTCTGCCGATACAATAAACCTGGGTGGGGGGAAATGCATTCTTTTTATGATGAACGACATTTCTCAAAGAAAAAAAGTTGAAGAGCACCTTACTTACTTGAGCATGCACGACTCACTCACCGGGCTTTATAACAGAGCCTATTTTGAAGAGGAAATGCGACGCCTGGGGGAGGGCCGGCATACATCTGTCGGAATGATTATTTGCGATGTGGACGGCCTTAAGCTGATCAATGACACTTTTGGCCACAATACCGGAGACGGCCTGCTGGTTGCGGCCGCGGGAGTAATCAAGAATCCTTTCCGCACCGGGGATATGGTATCGAGAATCGGCGGAGATGAATTTGCCGTTCTTTTGCCCGACTGCGACAGGCAGCAGGTTGAAAACGCCTGCCACAGGATTGCCTTTAACGTAAAAAGATACAATGAAAAACACCCCGAACTGCCCTTGAGCATATCAATTGGTTTCGCTGTCTGCAAGGGAACATCGGTCAGCATGGTAGATCTTTTTAAAGAAGCGGACAATAATATGTCGCGGGAAAAACTGCACCGCAGCCGCAGCGCGCGCAGCGCAATCGTGCAGGCCCTGATGAAAACACTTGAAGCCAGGGATTTTATTACTGAAAATCATTCGAAGAGGCTGCAGGATTTGGTTGCCAATTTGGCAAGGTCAGCCGGCCTGCCGGAGTATAAGTTATCCGACCTCCGCCTTCTGGCGAGGTTTCATGATATAGGCAAGATAGGTTTGGCAGACCGGATACTATTTAAACCTGGCCCCCTGACCTCCGAGGAAGCTTTGGAAATGCAGCGCCACTGTGAGATAGGAAGCCGTATCGCCCAGTCGGTGCCCGATCTCCTGCCGATAGCGGACTGGATTCTCAAACATCATGAGTGGTGGAACGGGCAGGGGTATCCTTTGCAGCTGAAAGGCGAAGAAATTCCACTGGAAAGCCGGATTTTGTCAATCGCGGACGCTTATGAGGCGATGACCAGCAATCGTCCGTACAGAAAAGCCATCAGCAAAGAAAGAGCTGTTGACGAGATTAGAAAATATGCCGGCCTGCAATTTGATCCTTTGATTGCTGATATCTTCGTCGAAGGCCTGGGGGATGGAAATAACAACCTGATTTTATTAAAGCCGCGTGTTATAAATTTCAGGCATTAACCAGTTTTACAAACCGCCGCCTTTTGAGAAAATCTCCTGTATTCCCGTCAATCCTTCCAGCGCGCCGCAGGCAATTGATAAATGAGGCTTTGAGATTTCAGGTTCCCGCGGGTTGATGCGGACTACAAGGGCCAGGCGGCTTGAACCAAGCCGCTCGCTTAAATTGCGGATTGTGCTGATTGCCGTTCCGGCGCCCATCTCAATTACCACAAGAAGATCCTGGCGGTGGCCGTTTAAAAAATTTTGAAACTTGTCTTCCTGGTTGTCCGAACGTTTGCTCAGCCAGGTATAATCTCCGAACATGAGGATATTCGGTCTGGCTGTTGCGCCGCAGCGGGGGCACTCCGGAATACGCCCGGCAAGCATGGCGCTTTCATCGACAGGTATGTCTTCCTTGTTGCTCCAAATATCCGTCCCGCATGGCCTAACGCACTGCAGATGGTGAATTGAACCATGCGCCTCCCAGATTTTTTCTTCACTGAAGCCTGCTTTTTGAAACTGTCCGTCTACATTTGAAGTTGCCACAAAATAATCCAGGCTGCAATTCGAAATCCATTGCAGCAAAAGATCAAATCCGCGATGAGGAATTGTGGAGCGGTATAGATTTGTACGGTGGCCGTAAAACCCCCAGCCAAAAGCGGGGTCTGCCTCAAAGTGAGAGGGGTTGGCGGCGCTGATAAAGCTCATCCCGAGGCGCTCATACGCCGGATAGGCATTCCAGAAGCCCTGATGGCCGCGAAAGTCGGGCAGGCCCGAATCCACGCCCATCCCCGCACCGGCGGTGATTACCAGTGCCCCGGCCTTTTTTATTGCCTGAGCCGCAATTTCGAATTTTTCCAAAAGATCCATTTCGATTTACTCCTAACTAAAAAATTTAAGTGTACAGGCGCTCTATATTAAAGTGAATTTTAGCAGATTGAATAACGAATTACACCCTTGTGAGCGCCTTTCATTGTTGTTAATCTATTTAATTTTTGGGTATGCTTTATTTGGCTAGTTTGTATAGCGCGTATTGGTTTAAGGAAACTCCTTCTCTTTCGGCTTCTATAGCTAACCTCATATGTAGGGATTTCGGAACTCTTACTATAAACTTGCCGCTATAATCTTCCTGGCGGGCAGGCCGTGGAATTTCCAGGTTGTTTTCAATTTTAGTTTCAATATATCCCTCCAGTGCTTCGTTGAGGTTATTATATAGTTCCTCCAGTGTTTCACCGGTACTCTGGCAGCCGTCCAGCTCTATTATCCTGCCATAAAAGTAATGCCCGCTTTCGTCGTTCACTTCCTGAATGATTCTGGTATAAGGCAGTTTCAGATACTCTTCCGCTTGCATATTTAGAACCCCTTTCTAAATTATTGGGAATATGTGATTTTATTCACCTATTCGATTTAAAATGTCTTTGACATAGACCGCTTTCAATGGCGTTTCTATCTTTATGGTTATTAAGTCTCCGCTTTGATGCAAGTAATGCCTGTGTGAACCCTTCTGCCTTTTATATTCGTATTCGTAGGCTTTTAAAACCTTCTCGGCTTCTTCGGGACGTATCCCGTTCGGCTGCCGTTTCATTTTTTCGATTATCTTTTCCACTCCAGCCATTCCTCACACCCCCTGTTGTTATAGTATCATATATAGTATCAATTAACAATATTATTAAGAGACTATTTTCTTTTTCTGACCGGAAAGTGTCTTTTAGCAAATCCAATGTGCTTTGAAATTGTGCAGTATGCCGTGTTCAAAAAGATTTATGTTATAATTTTAGCAGACTATCCGCATGTAAAAAAGGAGATTGATCAATGGACTGCCGTCTTGATTTGAATAAGAAAAAATGCCCCTGTTCTTATGAACCATGCCGGCGCAAGGGGAAGTGCTGTGAATGCATTGAATACCACTGGAAAATGCGTCAGTTGCCGGGCTGCCTTTTCCCTCAGGAAGATGAAAAAACCTATGACCGTTCCCTGGAAAGATTTATAAAAATATATTCACGCAAACCTTAATAACTGCAGTTTCATAAAAAGCCTGTTTAAAACCTCGTGCCTTCAGACAGTGTCCTAAAGGAAGCATATAACTCATGGCGGGCGGGTTATAGGAAAGTCAGTTGATTTTTTCAAGAAAGATGCGTATAATGGAATCAAGGTATTCATTGAATGCAATGCAATATGGAAAGGAGCGTCCTTATGGAACTTGCGAAAATTACTAAGCGCGGGCAAATCACGATTCCCGCCGAAATACGCAAAAGGCTGGGTGTCAGGGATGGCGACAAGGTTATTTTCCTTGAGGAAAACGGGCGTATCATCATGGAAAACGCCGCCATGATTTCCCTAAAAAACGCGCAGGACGCTTTTGCGGGAGAAGCGGAACGGCTGGGTCTGAAAACAGAGCAGGACGTTGTAAATCTGGTAAAGGATGTGCGCCGCGAAACATGGGAGAAAAACCATGCGCGTCATGATTGACACCAACGTTCTTCTGTCCGCCCCGCTGTTTCCCGGCCAGCGGATGAACGCGCTGATCAATAAAATCACGACGGAGCATCAGCTTGTCCTTTCGTACTATGTCGTTGACGAACTGATGAATGTAACGCGCCGGAAATTCAAGGGTAAAGAGGAAGCGGTGGACTTGTTGTTGAGACAGCTTCCCTATGAGCTTGTTAATACGCCTAAGCAGCCGAAACCGGGAGTTTTTGAAATACGCGACGAAAAGGATTATCCCGTCCTGTATTCGGCAATCACGGAGGATGTGGACGTTTTTATCACGGGCGACAGGGACTTTGACGGGCTGGGATTGGAAAAGCCGGAGATTATCAGCCCCGCCGAATTCCTTGAAAAATACTAAAACAGCAGGGTCCATGGACGCGGACTCTCCGAGGGGGAAACGCCCCTGCGGGGGGCTTACGTCCAAAAGGCAGCGAAAAAGCGGGGTGTGGCTTGTGTCCATACTCCGCTTTTTCATGGTACGCCGTATTTTTTCTTGCAGCCAGATACCTTTTTTATACTGTAAATAAATAACATCTCTTAAAAAACATAAATGTTTGTGAGATTGTAAACTCTTAATTCAAAAAAGAGTTTTTTTTTCATTATTGGGGGAGCCCGTGAAAAAATATTTGATTGTCCTGTTTTTGTTAGCGTCGGGAATAGTTTGTTTGCCTGAAACGGGTCCGGGTGCAGAAAATGAGGCAAAAACTTTGAATTTTGCCTCACAGCCGGTTTCATCTTTTAAAATGATCAGACGCACGGTTGTGCTGGATCCCGGGCATGGTGGAATAGACCCCGGGGCTGTCGGGTCATCGGGCGTACTTGAAAAAGACGTTGCTTTATCCATTAGCAAGCGCCTGGCGTCTTTGTTCAGGCAGTCGGGCGCCAGGGTTGTTTTAACCCGGGACAAGGATGAAGAACCCGGCAAAGGCGCCGGCCGTGTCCCGGATAAAGTAGGGGATCTTACACACCGGGTGAAGATTTCGGAACAATCCCGCGCCGATATTTTTTTAAGCATCCATTTAAATCATTTTTCATCCTCCGGGGAATACGGCGCGCAGGTTTTTTATCAGTCAGGTTCAGAACAAGGGGAAAAGCTGGCTAAAAGCATACAGTCCCAGCTTAACATTGGCCTGGTTGATTCAGGCCGTGAGGCGCTGCCGGGCGATTTTTTCGTCTGCAGAAATTCCAGGGCGCCTGCGGTAATCATAGAAGTAGGGTTTTTAAGCAACCCCGAGGAGGAGAAGGAATTAGCAGAACCTTTTTACCAGACCAGGGCATCCTGGGCAATCTTCAGGGGCGTTGTTAATTATTTTGCTGAAGAAGGGGTTTAAAAATGTTGCCTAAAAAAATTTATCTTTCGGCTGCGCTTATGTTGTTTTTTTTAATTGGCTCCTGTTCGGCTTTCCAGGGTCCGGCGGCCTCCTTTCAGCAGGAGCCGGATTATGCGCCGCTTAAAAAACAGATTGAAGAATTTATTGCTCAAAGGCCGGGTAAAGCATACGGAATTTATTTTCAGGATCTGGGCTCGGGAAAGAGTTTCGGCATTAATGAAAATAATCCGATGACAGCGGCAAGCACTGTAAAAATGCCGCTTTCTCTTTACTTATCCACTCTTGTAGCGGAAAAAAAGATCAGCTGGGATACCCGTCTTATATATCAGCAGTTTACGGATTACGAGGGAGGAAACGGGATCCTGCGTTACTCAGCCAGGGAAGGAGATCGTTATTCTGTCCGCTCCTTAAATACACTTTCCCTGACCATCAGTGATAACATAGCTTTTCGCATGTTGGCCCGCAGCCTGGGCCGTGAAAATTTCGTCAGCTTTATGAAGGGGCTTGGCGGAAAGACAGTTTATCCGGGCGGGCGTAACCTTACCACGGCCAGGGACATGGGCCTTTACGTGCAGGGAATTCTGGATTTGGCAAGGCGGCGCCCGGTTGAAGGAAACCGTTTGCTTGATGATCTGTCTCATTCAGTTTATCATGTCGGCCTTCCCGGCTTATTGCCGGAGAATGTTATGGTTGCTCATAAAGAAGGCGATCTCGATGAGGGGGTTGCTGATGACGCCGGCGTCGTATTCTGTTCGCGCCCGTATATTCTTGTTGTTCTTTCAAGCGGTGTAAAGGATTTGGATGAGGGTTTCCGGGATATAGCAAGAATAAGCAAGCTTGCCTTTGATTACCAAGAAAAATTGCACAGTTCGAAGTAAGGTATAAGTTTGTTTTTCTCTCGCATAATAGAAATAACTTTTCAAGAATGTGAAGACAGATAATCGTAAGGAGGTTTTAAACATGCTTTTAAAAAAGACGGGTGTTGTTTTTCTTGTTTTTTTAATGAGTCTGAGTCTGGTTTGTCTGGCTGCTCTTCCACAAAATGCTTGTCAGGCGGCTCCTTCCCTGGAAACCGCCGCCGAATCCGCCGTGCTGATGGACGCATATTCCGGCAAGGTTCTGTTTGCCAAAGAGGCTGACAAAGAACTGCCGATGGCCAGTGTAACCAAGATAATGACGTTATTGATGGCGGTTGAAGCTATAGAAGAAGGTAAATTTAAGCTCAGCGATCGTGTTGTGGCAAGTGAAAACGCCTGGGAGATGGGCGGGTCGCAGATCTATCTCGAGCCCGATGAAGAAATGAGCATGGAAGAAATTTTACTGTCTGTCGCCATAGGTTCCGCCAATGACGCGAGTGTAGCTTTGGCGGAACATATTGAGGGTACGGAAGAGGCTTTTGTCCAGCTGATGAATAAACGCGTTTTTAGCATGGGCTTAAAACACACACATTTTATAAACTGCACGGGTCTTCCTGCAAAAGACCACTATTCTTCTGCGTACGACCTTTCAGTAATTATGCGCGAGTGTATTAAACACCCGCTGTTTGCAAAACTTTCCTCGATTTACGAATATGATCTGCGGGGAGGCAAGTTCAAGCTCTGGAATACCAATAAGCTGCTGAAGTGGTATGACGGGGTTGATTCGGGAAAGACGGGCTGGACCGAGGAAGCTAAATACTGTCTTTCCTCATCAGCAATAAAAGATAATTTAAGGCTGATCGTTACTGTTTTGGGAACTCCCGAGCCGCAGAGCCATTTCAGGGAGTCGATAAAGCTTTACAAATACGGCTTTGCGAGATACAAGGCGGTAAAATTTGCTTCGATCGGTGAAAAGGTCGGCGAGGTTAAAGTGAGCAGGGGCGTTGAGGACAAAGCAGCGGCAGTTACTAAAGATCAGGTAATCATTGTAGCGCCAAAAGGAGAAGAAAAGGGATTTACAACCGGTTTGGAACTGCCCGGGCGGATCATAGCGCCTGTTGCCAAAGGTCAGCAGTTTGGTACATACAAGGTGTTTAAAAATAACCGGCAAGTTCTTTCCGTTCCGCTTGTTGCCGGCGGGGAAATACCCAGGGCCGGCTTCATGCGGCAGATTAACAAGGCTCTTCACGGCCGCTGGTAGAACATAGACGATCTAGCTTCAAGCAGGATTCAAAACGCTTCTTCACGGGAAGAAGCGTTTCCTATTTGCCTTTTGACACAAAATATGGTAAGATTTAGCAATACCTTTTTAAAGAAAGGAATGAAAGCTGATTGAGCCTTGATGTTGAAATTAACCAGGATACACTGCTGGTCCGGCTTAGGGGGGAGCTTGATCTTGGCGTAACGGATTATTTGCGCAATTCCCTGGAGGACATGCTTAATCAAAGCAAAACAAAACACCTGGTGATTAATTTAAGAAATGTTACGTTTATTGACAGCTCAGGGCTGGGAGTAATCTTGGGACGCTATAACCGCGTATCCGCGCAGGGAGGGCAAGTTTCACTGGTGGGAGCTCAGCCGCAGGTGCGGCGCGTGCTCGCCCTGTCGGGACTGCTGACCATCATGAAAGAATATTCTTCTGAAGAAGCCGCCCTTTCCAGGGTAGGGTAAGGAGGCGTTAAAATATGCAGGTAATCAATCACGCTAAACTTGAATTTCAAAGTCTCCCGGCCAATGTGGCTTTTGCCAGGGTAACAGTCGCCGCATTTGCCGCGCAGCTGGATTTTACCTTAAACGATCTTGAGGAAATAAAGGTGGCTGTTTCCGAGGCGGTCGCCAATGCTATTGTACACGGTTATGAAAACAGAACTGATTGTACGGTTTTTATCAGCATGTCCATCGGTAATTTAGCGCTGGAATTAAAAATATGGGATCACGGAGTGGGCATCCCGGATCTTAAAAAAGCCATGCAGCTTACTTATTCAACAGATCCCGAGCGGATGGGCCTCGGTTTTGTTTTTATGCAGTCGTTTATGGACAGCCTGCATGTCGATTCAACACCGGGGAAGGGAACAACAGTTACCATGGTTAAAACAGCGCCTTCAAACGTTACTGTTTAACCAGCTGAAAATCAAGGTAGGTAGTTGTTTAATGGGCAACAAATTACTTGAGATGAACCTGCCTCGTTTCCCACTGCTTAAGGATGGGGAAATGCGCCAATTGCTTCAGTCTGCCAAAGCGGGCGATGTTAATGCCAGGGAAAGATTGATCAACTGCAATCTTAAACTAGTTTTTAACCTCGTTAAACGCTTTCAGGGGCGCGGGTATGAACTGGAAGATCTTTTTCAGATTGGCTGCATCGGCTTGATGAAAGCAATAGATAAGTTTGACCTGAATTATGACGTAAAATTTTCCACTTATGCGGTGCCGATGATTGTCGGGGAAATACGCCGTTTTTTACGGGATGACAGCCCGGTTAAGATCAGCCGCTCCGTAAAAGAACTGGCTTTCAAAGTTCATAAGGCGAGGGAACGGCTGGCCGGCCGCCTGGGGCGGGAACCTTCTGTCGGAGAAGTTGCCGGGGATTTGGGTGTATCCAGGGAAGAAGTCGTCACAGCTCTTGAAGCTTCTCAATGGCCTGCCTCCATTTATGAAACACTGCACCAGGATGAGGGCGACCCCATCTATCTGCTTGATCAGCTTCACGGAGAAGACAATGATGAACTCCCGCTTCTGGACCGGATGGCTATTAAGGAATTGTTGCTGTACCTTCCGGAAAGGGACAGGAAAATATTGATGTGGAGATTCTTTGAAGACAAGACGCAGGTTGAGGTGGCCCGCCGCTTGAATTTATCCCAGGTGCAGGTCTCCAGGCTGGAAAGGCAGGCTTTAAGGAAACTTAAAGATATGCTGGAAAACCGCGAGGAAGTGACATGAATAAAAAAATTCTCCCCGCACAAAATAGAAAAATAAAAATCTAGCGAGGAGGTATCCTTAATGCACATTAAAGTTTTAGAGCTTGTCGGATCATCTCAAAGCGGTTGGAAAAACGCAGTGCAGAGCGCCGTTGATGAAGCTTCTAAAATGACTGGTGAAATAGTGGGAGTGGAGGTTGTTAATTTTACGGCCACTGTAGATAAAGGCCAGGTATCCGAATACAAGGCCAATGTTAAAATAGCTCAGAAGGCATAATTAGACATTCATGCCGCTTCAAGCGGCGCTATTTTAAAGGATGAAAATGCATCAACAAAGAGGGAGGTCAATGCCTTAAGTGCGATTTTGGTTTTGCGAACATGAGCACGACGGCAGTTGACCTCCCTAAGGCAAGTTGTTTTCAGGATAGTGAATTCTGATGAAAAGTTACGAAACGGGGAGCGGAATAAAATTCGCTTCTTTTTTTATTAAAGCCTGTAATTGCCACTTATAAATCTTATACAGGTGAGGGAGATTATAAAAAGAGAGGTTTAAAGCATGGAAAACAATTTTTTCTCACAACCGCTGGAAATACAAAAAAAAGAATACGCCAAAATAGTGAAGGAGATCAGACCAAAACCTCCCCTGCTGCGCAACCTTGCCGGGGCCTTTGTCGTCGGCGGTTTGATATCCGTAATCGGGCAGCTTTTTTTAAACTTTTACCAGGGCTTGGGTCTTAATTTACAGGAAGCCGGAGCGGCCGGATCGGCCACACTTGTTTTTTTTGCCGCACTGCTTACAGGGTTGGGCTTATACGACGAAATTGCCAAAATAGGCGGGGCTGGTTCAATTGTGCCGATAACCGGCTTTGCCAACTCCATGGTTTCCCCGGCTATGGAATACAGGGGAGAAGGCCTGGTTCTTGGTGTCGGGGCAAGGTTATTTACAGTCGCCGGGCCGGTGCTTGTTTTCGGCATCGTTACAGGGTGGGCGATAGGAATTTTCTATTACTTATTTCGATAGGAGGGCTTTATTTTGTGACAGCGCCTAAAAAAGTCGGCCAACAAACGGTATGCTTTCAAAGTCCGCCTGTAATCATTGCTGCGGCAACAATAGCCGGTCAAAAAGAAGGACAGGGACCCCTTTCAAAAAGTTTTGACAAAGTTGTCGGCAATGATTATTACGGTGAACAAACATGGGAAAAAGCGGAACGCCGGATGCTTCTTGAGGTCATGCAAAACGCTGTCCGCAAGGCGGGTTTGACTCCTGGAAATATTGACTACATGTTATCGGGCGACCTTTTAAACCAGATTATCAGCGCCAATTTTACGGCCCGCGATCTCGGAATACCTTTTCTGGGTTTATACGGGGCCTGTTCCACGATGCTGGAAAGCTCCGCAATAGGTTCGATGCTTATTGACGGAGGTTTTGCGGAATATGTGCTGGTGGGCACATCAAGCCATTACGGTTCGTCGGAGAGGCAGTTCCGTTTTCCAACCGAGCAGGGAGTCCAGCGTCCTTTGCACGCTCAGTGGACAGTTACCGGCGCCTCGGCAATGGTGCTGGCGCGCAGCGGGACCGGGCCGAGAATTACCAGCGCTACAATCGGAAAAGTAATTGATCTGGGTCAGGGTGACCCTTTGGACATGTCTTCGGCAATGGCCCCGGCGGCTGCGGATACCATTGCCAGGCATCTTTGGGATACCGGGCGGCAGCCGGGTGATTATGATCTGTTTCTTACAGGTGATCTTGGCATCTACGGCCGCAAGCTTGTTGTCAGTTTACTGGGACAAAGAGGTTTTGATATTGACGACCGTTATCAGGACTGCGGAGTAATGATTTATTCTCCCGAACAGGATACCCATGCCGGCGGCAGCGGATGCGCCTGTGTCGGTGTGGTTACCTGCGGCCACTTTCTCAAGGAGATGACGGCAGGCCGTTTAAAACGCATGTTCGTAGTGGGTACCGGCGCTCTCTTAAGCCCCTGCAGCACGCAGCAGGGAGAAACTATTCCCGGCATAGGTCATGGTGTCCTCATCGAGTCTTAATTAAAGGAGGTAATCTAAGGGTGATTTTCTTCAAGGCTTTTCTTGTTGGAGGTTTAATATGTGTGGTTGCCCAGCTGCTGATGGATTTAACAAGCTATAAAATTACTCCCGCTCACATACTTGTAGGGTTTGTCACCGCCGGAGCGCTGCTCAGCGCTTTCGGCATTTACCAGCCGCTGGTTAACTGGGCGGGAGCAGGGGCGACGGTTCCATTGAGCGGGTTCGGTCATTTAATTGCCCAGGGTACCGTTCAGGGGGTTCAGGAGAAAGGTTTGCTCGGCGTGTTCAGCGGCGGAATAACTACAACCGCTACAGGAATTACCGCCGCAGTTGTTTTTGGCTACTTCGCTTCAATTTTTTTCCGGGCTAAAGGTTAATTCCACATCAGATTTCACCTGCCTTTGTAAAGAGCGAAATCCCTAATAAGAAAAGGATACGCTGATATGAACGACCAGAGAAGCGGCCCGGACAAATTACAGGTTACGGTCCTCGCTGCTATAAGCAGTGTTGCGTTTATCATGGTGCTGGGCAATTCGCTTCTGATTCCTGTTTTGCCCGAGATAAAAAGCGCCCTGCGCCTTACACAGTTAGAGGTAAGCCTGCTGGTTACCCTTTTTTCCGTCCCAGCAGGCTTGGTCATTCCTCTGGCGGGTTTTTTATCGGACCGGTACGGCCGCAAAAAAGTAATTATTCCCTCCCTTATCCTTTATGGTTTGGGCGGAGTCCTGGCAGGCTTAACAGCTATTTCTATCAAACATGCCGCATTTTCAATTATTCTTCTTGCCCGTGTTCTTCAGGGGATTGGGGCGGCCGGAACTGCTCCCGTAGCGATGGCTTTTTGCGGCGATCTTTTTACTGGAAAACAGCGTCCGAAAGCCCTCGGCGTAATTGAGGCGGCAAATGGTTTTGGCAAGGTCGTCAGCCCGGTTTTGGGCGCCTTGCTTGGCTTGCTGAGCTGGTACGCTGCTTTTTTCTTTTTTCCGTTTGCCGTTGTCCCCGTTGTTTTGGGCATCTGGCTGCTGACCAAAGAATCCGTTTCCAAAAAGCCGGACCAGGGCATAGGGCAGTATTTTAAATCATTTCTGACCCTGTTTGAAAAAAAGTCGGTCCTGCTCCTGTCTTCATTTTTTGGAGGGATAACGGCGCTGCTTCTTTTGTTCGGTGTGCTTTTCTTTTTGTCGGATTATCTTGAAACAGCGTTCCATTACGGCGGGATAAAAAAAGGGGCTGTTTTGGCAATCCCCGTTTTGTTCCTCTGTGTCACTTCGTATATCACGGGGATGATCTTTATTAAAAAAAATGTTCTGGTTTTAAAATGGCTTGTCGCTTCTGGGCTGGCTGTAATTGCGGCAGCCCTCGCCTCGCTGGGTATTTTTAAACAAATAGTATTTTTCTTTGCAGCCATTTCTTTGATCGGCGCTGGCGCCGGACTCGTTTTGCCCTGCCTGAATACTATAATAACCAGCGTTACCGCAAGCGAAAAGCGCGGCCTGGTGACTTCCCTTTACGGAGGGGTCCGCTTTTGGGGGGTTGCCATCGGACCTCCTCTGTTTAGCCTGCTGATAAAAAAGAGTGAGTTGTTTATGTTTTTGGGATCAGCGTCACTGGCGGCGGCAGCTTTTCTGGCGGCGGCCTTTTTTATCCGGACTAAAGAAATAACAATCGCGGGCCAAAATAGCGCAGGTAAATAATAGGCAAATATAGTTTAAAAAGGCAATATATCCTTATTATAACTTGTTCTGATAAGTAACCAGCCAATTATTTCAAGAATACATTATTGTAATGAGTTTTAAACCAAAATATGTGTCCTGATCAAAGTTTGAAAGTTTGTAAAATACACAAGAACCGTCCCCTTGTCTCGCCCTTGTCTCGCTGCTTTCAATTTTAGTTCCCGTGGCGACAGAAAAAATTACCAGGAACGAGATCTTATACAGCTTCCTCAGCCTGCCCGGGATTTTGGCAATTCTGGGAGGAGCGCTGGCCACTTATTTAAACGGCGACGGTTTAAAGCTGCTGCAGGTTTAACGGCTCTTTTTTTGAATATTATTGCCTTGTTTAGGTATTAAAACACCACTGATCCAGCCGGCAAATGTTAACAAATAGTATAATAATTAAAAAGTGAAGTTATCAATTCAAACCTGACCGAAACCCGCTGCAGAAATCTTGTCATTTTATAGGTATTTTGACATGCTCTTGGAGGAAGTATTTTTAACTTGACGAATTATTAACACAAAAGGATTTTGTTGCGAATCAAGCTGATAAGGTGAGAGAATGGTCATTCAGGGAAAGACATTACAGTTAATCAAAGATGCATACAGGGTTCTGCAGTCTTCCTGGCCTATGACACAGAGTCAGATTTATACCCAACTGATCAAAAGAGGGGCTCTTTCAAACACCCTGGAAGGGCATAAGGTTTTAACCGACGCGCTGATTAGAGCAAGGCAGGAAGGCTTGATACCGTGGGACTGGATTAAAGAAGAAGATGAAGATTAGGCGGGTTAAAAACCGTGGAGAAAAAAGAAATTATCCAGTTAACCGGCGTAACCAAAACGTATGTAATGGGTGAAGTGACGGTTGAGGCCTTGAAGGAAACTTCGCTTCTGATCTACGAAGGGGAACTGATCGTCATACTGGGTCCCAGCGGTTCGGGCAAAAGCACGCTGCTGAACATTATCGGAGGCATGGACTCTCCAACTCTCGGGGAGGTTTATTTTTTCGGGGAGAATTTGAGCCGGGCCGGCGAGAAGCAGTTAACCCGGTACAGGCGTGAAGAAGTTGGCTTCGTATTTCAATTTTTTAACCTGATACCAGACCTGACTGTAAGGGAAAATGTGGAACTGGCTGCGCATTTAGTGGCCAAGCCCTTATCTGTGAAAGAAGTTCTCGAGGAAGTGGGCATGGCAGACAGGATGGATCATTTTCCTTCCCAGCTCAGCGGGGGTGAGCAGCAGCGTGTTGCAATAGCGCGCGCAGTTGTGAAAAACCCGCGCCTGCTTATTTGTGACGAACCAACAGGTTCCCTGGACTATTTAACCGGCAGGATGATTCTTGGTTTGCTTTCCAGGGTAAACCGGCAACTTGGCAGCACGGTAATTATAGTAACACATAATGCGCCTATTGGCGCAATGGCCCACCGTATAGCACGCATGAGCAGCGGTATGATTGTTGAGATCATTGAAAATACTGTTCCTGTTTCACCGGAGAGGATTGAGTGGTAATGAATGCTCTCACAAAAAGACTTTTCCGCAACTTCATAGTTTCACGCGGGCAGTTCCTGGCCATCACAGCCGTAATTATGGTCGGCGTGACTGTGTATGTGTCTATGATTTCCACATGCTACAACATGACGAAGTCGGCCGATTGGTTTTACCGTGACTATAACTTCGCCGATTATTATTTTCATATAGTCAAGGCGCCGCAGGGCATTCTGCGTCAGATTGAAGCTGTTCCAGGAGTAATCAAGGCGACCGGACGAATTCAAAAAGACGTAACTATCTTCATGGAAAACGGGGAGAGGGGAACCGCCCGGCTGACCAGTTTTCCTTTGCCGGTTGAAAATGAAATTAACCGTCCTTATCTTTTGAGCGGCAGCCTCTTTAAAGAAGGCGCCCGGGAAAGCAGGGCGCAGGTTCTGCTGGATCCCAAGTACGCACAGGCCAACAATCTTTCCAAAGGCGGCACGGTTACTGTCATTGCCGAGGGCCGGGAAGTTCAGCTGGAGGTGATCGGCACTGCGACAAGCCCGGAGTTCATTTATGCCGTTAAGGATGCGGCAAGCTTTATGCCGGATCCGAAAGGTTTCGGGGTTTTTATGATAACAAATAGCCTGGCTGAGGATATTCTTGATTTATCCGGCCAGGTCAACCAGGTAATAATAAAACTGGCGCCGGGCGCCGATGAAAAGAAAGTTTCCGAATCAATTAAAGATATTCTGCAGCCGTACGGGATTCTGGCCAGTTACCCGCGTAAAGACCAGTTCAGCGCCGCAATCCTGGATGGAGAATTGGGGCAGCTGCGGAATGCGGCAGTTTATTTCTCTTCTATTTTTCTGGGAATCGCCGCTTTGATAGAACTGGTGATGTTAGGGCGGATGGTCAAAATCCAGCGCCTGCAGATCGGAACGATGAAAGCCGTCGGCTACAGCAGTTTTCAAATTATGCTGCATTATACCGAATATGCCCTGGCTGTTGGTGTACTGGGCTTATTGCTGGGAATTTTTCCTGGTATACTTTTTTCGGCTCCACTGTCGAAACTCTACGCATCGTATTTTAATCTCCCGGAAATTATCGGAGGGGTCAACCTACAAGCCATTTTTTACAGTATCGTCCTTACTCTGGGCGTAAGTGCAGTTGCCGGTTTGGCGGCCTCACGCGGCGTGCTGGGAGTGCGCCCGGCCGAATCTATGCGCCCGGTGTCTCCCGGGAAGACCAGCAAGGTATTTCTGGAAAGATGGGCTTTAGTTTGGGAGAAAATTGATCTGTCCTGGAAAATGTGCCTGCGGTCCGTCAACCGCAACTGGTTCCGTACAGCTGTAACAGTAATTGGTGTTATGTTTGCTACAGGGCTGCTCGTGCTGGCGCTCTTTATAAATGATACATACAGTTACATGTTGGATACTTATTTCAACAGAGATCAGCTGTATGATTATTTTGTGCGCTTTGATGCGCCTATAAAAGAAACTGAACTGCTGGCCATTTCGCGGCTGGATGCTGTTACGAGAGTGGAACCTGTGCTGGAAGTGCCTGTAAAGATTAAATTCGGAAGTCTTTCTCAGGACGAGGCTATTATGGGAATGCTCCCCGATGCAGAACTGAAAAGAATTTGGGACAGTTCCGGCAGGTCCCTTTCTGTTCGTGGGGATGGCCTGTTGATCAGCGAGTCGACAGCAAGAAAACTTGGTCTTAAAAAGGGCGCCAGTGTGCAGGTGGAAACGCTTCTCGGTACGGGTCCTTTGCGCCTGGCCACTTTGAAGGTTGCCGGTATAAACAGTCAGTTTGTAGGTGGAGTAAGCTATACGACTCTGGAACAATTAAACAGCATCCTGGAGGAAGAAGATGTTGTTTCCGGCGCAATGCTGAAAGTTGCTCCCGGCAGATCAGCGGAGTTTGAAAAAAACGTATCCGGTATGAACCGTATATCATCTATTATAAGCCGCAGCAAGGAATTGCAGGGAATGAGGGACAATCTTGGATATATGTTCGCTTTTGTTTTTATTATGTTCGCTTTTGCTGTTATTCTCGGGTTTGCCATAGTATACAATGCTTCTGTGATCAGTTTTGCCGAACGGAAAAGGGAGATGGCATCCCTGCGTGTGATAGGCTACAGGGTGAAAGAAGTCTCAGCCCTTTTACTGAAGGAAAACCTTTTGCAGACGGTTTTTGGCGTGCTGATAGGGCTGCCGTTCGGGCGCCTGATATCCGAAGGATACATATACTCTGCGATGAAAAGCGATGTTTATGCGGTATATTCCATGCAGATTGTGATTTACCCCTTAACCTACCTGCTTTCGGCAGCCTCAGGCGTGTTGTTTATTGCAATCGCCTACTGGTTTGCAGTTAAAAATATGATCAGGCTTGATCTCGTGGAAGTTCTCAAATCCAGGGACTGATAGAAATTATTAAAATAGTCGAGGAGACGGCAGATTGAATCGCAAAAAAATAATCTATGCAGGTATAGCAGTCCTGATCGCAGCGGGAATCATTTGTGGCTGGCTGTTCGGCAGCGTGAAAAAAGTTGATACAGTACAGGCAGTCAAGGGCAACCTTATTAAGGAAATTACCGAAACCGGTTATGTCCAGCCGGTAGACAGCAATGATCTATACTCTGCGCAGAACTCCACGGTTAAACAGCTTCCTGTGGAAGCCGGCGAAAAAGTTAAAAAGGGGCAGATCCTTGTTGTGCTGGAGAACCTCGACCTGACAATCCAGATCCGCGATACCCGTTCTTTATTGTCCCAGACCTTGCTAGGCGCTGAAGGATCGAAAGCGGCATTGGATAAGGCCTCTGCGGAGCTTAAAGATGCGAAAGAAAATTATGCCCGTATTCAGAACCTCTACGAAACAGGCGCCGCATCCCGTGTGGAATACGATAAAGCCGCCCTGCAGGTCCAAATAGATGAAAAAAATGTTCAGGAGGCCTCAACCTTGCTTGAAGCAGGCCTTGCGCAGGCAGAGGGGCTTAAACAGTCCCTGGCTGCCCTTTCGGCAAAAGAGGAGCAGCTTACGGTTAAAAGTCCCCTGGATGGTATTGTACTTGCCGTTCCTGTAAAACTGAGGCAGGTTGTTAGCTCCGGAGTTCTTCTGGCGACCGTAGCGGATTCGGAGCAGCTTGAGGTAAAAGCGGATATTTTAAGCGATGATCTCGGTCAGGTTGCCGCCGGTCAAAAAGTAACCATAACCGCTCCGGTACTTAACCGGCAGCTTACCGGCGCCGTGAAAAAGATTTATCCTCAGGCTGAAGAGAAAGTATCCGCCCTCGGAGTTATTCAGCGAAGGGCGCCGGTCCTGGTCACTGTAAGAGATCCTGCTAATTTAAAACCCGGTTATGAGGTTAAAGTGGCTATAGAAATCTTAAGCCGGACAGATGTGCTTGTAATGCCGCGGGAATCGGTAATCACCAGGGGAGACGGTCAAAAGGAAGTCGCAGTTGTTAATAAGGGCCGGATAAGTTATCAACTGATTGAAACAGGAATAAACGATCAAGAGAATATTGAGGTTGCCGGCGGCCTTAAAGAGGGTGATGTAATAGTGCGTGACGGCAGCCTGGGCCTTAAAGAAAAGACAAAAGTAAAAATTTAGCAGTAAAATCGTAGTTCTTTTGCGGGCAATCAGGGTTCCGGAAGAATTTTATGAAACTGTTGGTCAATTTAACTTTAATGAAATTTACAGTATGACTAGTCTTGCTTCAAAAGAAGGCAGTCTGGACAGGCCAATTGTAATTGATTTAAATTTCAAGCTGCTCGACGGGTTTAAACAATACTGGATTGTCAAGCATCTCGGATGGAAATACGTGCCCGTCAAGGTGATCTAAACCAGAACCGGACAATAAAAATAAGGTGAAAAGCTATAAAGGAGAAATCCTAAATGCTTTTACGGATAAACAAAATCCCTGCTTGACCTAAAAGGACATTGATATTATTAAAATAGGGTGATATATTACTCTTTAATGAAAATTGAAAAAGGCAAAGCTGTTGAAAAACAGTGACGCAAAGCTACAGGGCCTAAAGATTATTTGTTTGATCCAAGGGCAGCCAGTTGCCAATTAATAATAACAGCGGGTATAGAAATTTATCTTTCTCATGGCAACTGTCTTTTACAGTTGCTTTTTTAATTTAAAAACTTGCACATTTGGGAACCGGATGACCTTTGGAGATAATTCAGACCTTCCGGTAAACATTCAAACCAATTTTAATATTTTCTTTATCCGGTATAGATACGTTTCCTTCAGTCGAGCTGATAATAATACTTTTTCCGGAGGAGGATTTGCCAAATTCCTTTGAAATATCAACTGTTATTGTCAATATATTTCCATTCAGCTTCATTTCGCAGTTTCTCATAAATATTCTATTCTCTCCTTATCAAAACGTTTTTTAAAAATAAAAATCCTCCTACCTATTGTGGTTAAAGGATTTTATTGGTGGGCACGGCTGGTTTCGAACCAGCGGCCTCTTGAATGTGAGTCAAGCGCTCTCCCGCTGAGCTACGCGCCCAAAGTCAACTATAGTACATTGTAGCATTTGTTTTTCCTGCTGGCAAGGGCTAAAAACCCGCATAGGCAAGGTACAGCTCAAGCAGTGTTTCCCCCCAGAAGACACTGATCAGAATTCCGGCGGAGTAATAGGGACCGAACGGGATAGGGTCTTTTCTCTTTTTTGCTTTTAGCGCCAACATGAGCATACCGGCAATACCTGCGATAAAGCAGGATAAAATCAGGGCGACTATGCTTTGAGGCCAACCAAGAAACAATCCCGCGGCGGCGGCGAGTTTGATGTCTCCGCCGCCCATTCCCCCGCTGCTGATCAGTGCTAAGGCCGTTAAGGCGGCAAAAGGGACAAACATACCTAAAAGAACGGAAACAAGACTATGTTCCCGCGTTAAAAGGTCCATGACAATTCCGGTTCCCAGCATGGCAATAACCAATTCGTTGGGTATTATATAATGCTCCAGATCAATAAAAGAAATTGCTACCAAAAAACAGGCTAAAAGGAGGTATTTGAGCAGAAGCAGATTTAACCCAAGTGAACAGTACAGGGCAATAAACAACAATCCGGTGATAAGTTCCACAAGCGGGTAGCGCCAGTGTATCGAAGTCCTGCAGTACCTGCATCTGCCTTTTAAAGCAAGGTAGCTGAAAAGGGGCGCCAGATCCCTGGGCGCCAGAATATTACCGCAAACGGGACAGTGTGAGGAGGGAAAGACTATTGATTCATTTCTTGGTATGCGGTAAATGCACACATTCAAAAAACTTCCTATAACCAGGCCTGTAACAAAAAAAAGAACCTGTGTTATAAAATGCAATTTAAAGACCACCGATCAAGTTTTATATCTCATATTGAAATTTAGGTTTAAACAGCCGAGCATTTTATAGTTTTTTACAGTTGAACAAAAGGTTAGCATATTTTCAGTTTGCGGGCAAGACCATCCAGATTATCTGCAAGCAAAATAGTTGTCGTAATAAACTGATTAATTAACTTTTATGTAAAAAAAGTTTACAAAAGGAATAATTTTCATTAGAATGAGAAAATACATGTTTTTGAAAAAAGTATTTTAACTGGTTTTCGTGGAAACTAAAAGAAAATCTTCCAGGTAAGTTTGTAATTTTGCGCGACTAAAGGCGGTTTTTTTTTAAAAACAAAACCAAATTCGTTTAACATTTTACAGCTTTGGCTCGATAAATAAACATGATACTATCTATTCTCCTGGTATGGGAGGGTTTAACAAGTGGCTTTATCTGTAATAAGAAAAAGAAAACTATTGGGTGAAAAATTAATTGAAGAGGGCTTTATTACCGGAGAGCAGCTTAACGAGGTCTTGAGCATTCAGGCCCAGACCGGTGAGTTATTGGGCCGCATCCTGATTAGGTTGAAAATGATATCTGAGGATAACCTGAACAAGATAATCGGAATACAGAAGATTGACCCGAAAGATGGAATAAATTTAAACCTGCTTAAAACTGTTCCCGAGCAGCTAATCCGGAAATATAAAGTATTTCCCATGAAAAAAGAAGGGAAATATTTGTTCGTTGCTATGATGGACCCCTTAAACATATTTGCCATAGATGACTTAAGGCTGCTGACGGGCTTGGATATTAAACCGGTAAAAGCCGGTGAAAAAGAAATAAATTCTCTTATTGACAAGTACTTCGGCCTTCCTGAAGTGGAAAAGATGCTTCAGGAATTGATCACAGAGCCCGAAGTAATAGAGCAGGAAGAAGTTATAGAAGAAATCATTGTCGACGAGGCGCCTGTTATCCGTTTGGTTAACTCCCTGATTATGAAGGCAATCAACGAGGAAGCAAGCGACATTCACATTGAGCCTTTCGAATTTTCCGTACGGGTGCGCAACCGTGTCGACGGCATACTTGGTGAAACAATGAACTTGCCCCGAAAGATGCTGCATGCGATTGTTTCACGTATTAAGATTATGGGCAATATGGACATTGCCGAGCGCAGGGTACCCCAGGACGGCCGGATACCTTTAAGAATTGCCGGACGGGAATTCGACTTGAGAATATCAACCATGCCTACGGTTTTTGGTGAGAAGGTTGTTATTCGTATTTTGGACAAGGGCAATATAAAAAATTATACTTTGGAAAAACTCGGTTTCGGACCTCAAAACTTAAACTATTTTATGAAATTCTTAAAAAACTCCCATGGCGTCATATTAGCGACAGGTCCGACCGGAAGCGGCAAAACAACTACCCTTTATACTGCGCTTAACTCGATCAACTCTATTGATCGAAATATTGTAACAGTTGAAGACCCGGTTGAATACATGGTCGAGGGCATCAACCAGACACAGGTAAATATAAAAGCCGGTGCGACCTTTCCCAAATATTTAAGATCAATTCTCCGGCAGGATCCTGATGTAATTATGATCGGCGAGATTCGAGACCTTGAAACAGCTGAAATCGCCGTAAGGGCTGCCACCACAGGGCATCTTGTGCTGTCTACCATGCATACCAATGATGCTCCCGGAGCTATTACCAGGCTGATTGACGTAGGCATTGAGCCTTTCATGGTTGCTTCCTCGGTTATTGGGGTTGTTGCCCAGCGCCTTGTACGTAAAATTTGCCAGAACTGCCGTCAAAAGTATACACCGTACGAAGCGGAAATAGCTTTTGCGGGCCTGAAGCAGGGAGATATTGTCTACCATGGCGCGGGTTGTGAGCAGTGTAATCATACCGGGTACAGCGGAAGAATCGCCATTCATGAAGTCTTGAATGTGTCTTCTTTGCTTCAAAGCCTTATTTTGCAGAAACTATCCACTGAAGAACTGCGGAAGGCTGCTTTCATGGAAGGCATGATTTCTTTAAAAGACGACGGGCTCCAAAAGGTTTTCGAGGGCGTTACAACCATAAAAGAGATTATCAGAGTGGCATACAGGGAGGAATGAGTTTGAACATTGTTGAGATTATAACCCATGCCGCAAAAATAGGCGCCTCTGATATTCATATAACCGCCGGCAGGCCGCCTGTGTACAGGCTGCATGGAACCCTTTTTCCAATAAATGACGCCAAGATTAAGGGGAAACTCGACCTCTTGGAAAAAGAAGATATAAGGATGCTCTTGCCGGAAGAAACAGATATTTTAGCCCGGCAATTAATGACTGAAGACCAGTATGAAAGGTTTAGCTTAAAGGGAGATTTTGATTTTTCATACTCGGTGCCGGGCGTTACAAGGGTACGCGTGAATGTTTTTAAACAAAGAAACAGCACTGCCCTGGTGATGCGTGTTCTGGGTACGAAAATGCTCTCTTTTAAGGAATTGGGCCTTCCGGATATACTCAACTACCTGTCCAAGAGGCCGAATGGATTAGTGCTGGTTACCGGACCTACGGGCAGCGGCAAATCAACCACACTCGCATCAATGATTGACTTGATTAACAAAGAGAAAAGGCTGCATATCATAACGCTGGAAGATCCTATAGAGTATCTGCACAAACATAATCTTTGCATTGTCAACCAGCGCGAGATCGGGCAGGATACGGAATCATTCGCTATTGCTCTGAGATCCGCGCTGCGGGAGGACCCGGATGTAATCCTGGTAGGTGAAATGCGTGATTTGGAAACCATTTCAATCGCCATAACAGCTGCCGAGACCGGCCATCTTGTTCTGGCTACGCTCCATACCTCGAGCGCCGCGGAAACAATCGACCGAATTATTGATGTTTTTCCTCCCGAGCAGCAGCAGCAGATCAGGATTCAGTTGGCCAACTCCCTTGAGGGAATAGTCGCCCAGCAGTTGGCGCCCAGAATGGACAGGCCGGGACGCGTGGCGATCTTGGAAATACTTGTAGCAAACTCTGCTATAAGAAACATGATCCGCGAGGGGAAAACCTTTCAGATATACTCCCAAATACAAACCGGGGGTAAAAATGGAATGCAGACACTTGACGCATCTCTGCGGATGCACTATCAAAATAAGATAATTTCCCGGGAAGAAGTCATCAACCGGGCCCGCGATCCCGAATCGGTACTCAAAGGCGCAGGTGTTTAATATGTCTTTAACATTTAACTACAAGGCCAGAAATTTATCGGGACGCATGATGGGCGGCAAAATTAAGGCCGATAGTTTAAAAGCTGCTATGGAACTGCTTCGCCAAAAAAACTATTTCGTGCTTGAAATAAAACCCATTCGCACCCTGGATTTTAATCTCGGAAAGATGCTTGGCCTTAAAATTAAAATCAAGGAATTGGCCATCTTTTGCAGGCAGTTTGCCACGATGAGTTCGGCCGGCATACCTTTATTACAATGCCTGAATATACTTACCCATCAAACTGAAGATAAGAACCTGCGTGAAATCCTTCAAAATGTGGTCCTTGAAATTGAAAAGGGAAAAAGTTTAAGCGAGGCCTTTAAAGAATATGAAAAAAATTTTCCTGATCTATTTATCAACATGCTTGCCGCGGGTGAAATAAGCGGCACTATTGATCAATCATTATCCCGCCTGGCCTTTCATTTTGAGAAAGATCACGAGTTGAAGGAAAAAATAAGATCGGCGATGACCTATCCCATTTTTGTCGGCGGAATGGCCTTTGTTGCGATGATTTTTTTAATTGTCTTCGTAGTTCCTATTTTTGTAGACATTTTCAATTCTGTTGGCGCTGCTCTTCCTCTGCCAACCCGGATTGTAATAGGAATCAGCTCGGCTGTCAAAGATTTCTGGTACCTGTTTATCATTCTTCCTTCGGCCGCTTTCTTTGCCTTAAGGCGATTGTGCGCCACTGAGAAGGGTAGGAGTGTTGTTGACCGCATAAAGCTCAAAGTACCTATTTTGGGTCAGATGAACCACAAATTAATTGTGGCAAGATTTGCCAGAACTCTGGCGACCCTTTTAAGGAGCGGCGTTCCTTTGATGCAGTCTCTGGAAACACTGGAGAAGATTGTCGGCAACAGCATAGCTGCGAAAGAGATTGCCGCGGCCAGGCAAAATATCAAAGAAGGGGAAAAGATGGCCCCCATACTGCTGAAGAGTGAGATTTTCCCGCCGATGGCCGTAAATATGATCTCCATCGGCGAGGAATCCGGCGCCCTTGACGAACTGCTTGAAAAGCTGGCTGTTTTTTACGAACAGGATGTGGAATACATTGTTGCCAGGTTTTCCAGCCTGATCGAACCCGTTATGATTGCTGTGGTAGGCGCAATGATAGCTTTCATTGCGATTTCCATATATTTACCCCTGTTCCAAATGTCCGGGGCTCTCGGCCAGCAAAACGGAATGTAGATTGGCGAAGACTCAAGGAAAAACATTTGGTTATTATTCCTTTTAAGAAAGGAGGTGACTTAAGGATGTTAAAAATACTGCGCAATAAAAAGGGATTTACAATGATTGAAATGATGGTGGTTCTGATCATCATTGCGGTTCTTGTCGGCGCCGGTATCAAGTTTTATTCCGGATATATAGGAAAAGCCAAAATTGACAAGGCCAAGGCAGACATTTCAACAATGCAGGCAGCGGTGGACAGTTATTATGCTGAAAACGGGTATTACCCGGGGGACGGCACTGGGGATTCTCTTGCCTCTTTTGGTCTAAGTACTCTGATAGTTGGTACTTTAGGTGAGACTAAGACATATGTATATGACGATATAAGCGCAACTACATACAAGTTGTTTACGAGAGTCAAAGTAGACGGAAAATACCATGTTATGGGTGTAGGGACGGACGGAGCATCTGAAAAAGCCGTTCCGGTTGAGGCTACTTCATAATTATAAAAGTCATAATATACCAGAAAATAAAAAGCGCAGCCATTAGGCTGCCTTTTTTTATGCCTGTTGAAGGATTTAGCCTTCTTAAAGCAAAAATAAATAGGTGAGAATTTTGCATCAAAGGGATGAGAGTATTGTATTTTATAAAATTTATTTACACGACTTTTTTTATGCCGCCGGGAATATTTATTTTTATTTTACTGACGCTTTCAATTTGGCTGTATAGGCGTGACAAAAAAGCTGCTGTCTTATTATTTGCCGTAAATTTTATTTTTTATTTGTGTTCGACTTCTTTGTTAAGTGACCTGCTGATAAAATCGTTGGAAAGCAAATACAGGCCTCCTGCTGAAATTAACGGCGATGTTCTGGTTATGTTTGGTAACGGGGTTACCCTGGATACTCCCGATCTGAATGGTCCGGGCCATCTGTCTGGTTCTGCGGCAAACCGCCTGCTTACTGCAGCAAGGTTGTATTATATAACAAAACTACCCATAATTTTATCTGGAGGCAGGGTTTTTAAGGAAAAGGCAATGAATCACAAGTGGCAATACGTCAGTTAATAGGATTGGGGATTCCTGAACAAAAAATAATCATTGAGGATAAAAGCAGAAATACTGCTGAAAATGTATTATATACCGGTCACATCCTTAAAAATTTTAATTACCAAAAACCTGTCCTTATTGTGTCAGCAAAGAATATTTGGGGATTCTGACTTTATCATTCTAAGATCATCCGGGCGAGCATGACCGGTTTTTCAAAGCAAGGGAAAGGCCCATGACAATCCAGAAAAGAGGCATAATTGGGACGACGTCTATATTAAAAAAGCCCTGGAATAAATATACAACAATCATAATAAAGAACAAAAATCCGCTGTCATTTTTCCATTTCCATAAGATTAAAGCTAAAAATATCAGGTATGAAGCAAGAGCGAAGACACTCATTGTAACAGCT
>JBAZGB010000036.1:0-27865 GCA_041653135.1 Eubacteriales bacterium
CAGCTTCTGTTTTCATGATTCCATATTACATGATTTGTAGCACTGAGTCCAGAACTATTTTTCTATTGAGGCGCCGTTTAAGAAAATATTTTTGCGTAGCTGAGTAGTTACTTAATTAAACGGCTTGGTGGTATAGATGGCCGTCCTGAAAGGGAATATGCATCGGCAAACAGTTCGTCTTTAAATATCTCGTTATTTTAAATACACCCTTATATCTTTTAATATCTTTAATATTCGCCGGGATGCTGGGATATCCTGCCTCGTATCCTGGTTTTTGCTAGATTTTTATGGATTTAGTGAGCCTGCTAAGAGTGTTTTTCAACACTCTCCTAGAAACTATACTTCACAATCACCATCAATTCATCAAGATTTGTCAGTTGTTCAGCGTCGGACATGGATAATGTAAACATTGTGTCCAAAGCAATATCACTGCTGTTTCCTTTATAGAGTAAAAAGTCGGATATCAAAGAGAAGTTTACATCATTCTCATTAATATTAATCGAAAATTCGGCCAGCTCACTCTTGGCTCTGGCCATGAAAATCACATCTTCTATGGCCGCATCCAGTGTTTGAGCCATGTAGGGCAGCCGGAATTTATCAATTTTCAAATCTACGGTTCCGTTTTTCTTTAATAAGTGCCATTCATTGGGGCAATCATGTTTTAAATTGATAGCGACGTGCAGGCCTTCCTGGTTAAGCCTTTGCTTTATTTCAGCCAGGCGGTCTTTCAAGGTGGTTTCCGCCAACCCTCTCAGAGTTGAACCTCCTTCTCTGGCAGTGTATTTTACATGCAGAATGACATCCGCAATTGTATTGTAATCGAACTGCCTGATTTCCTGTGGAAGCTCCAATCTCCAGCTGCTGACGGCTCCGGTACCTTCAAACGGCAGGTAGCGCTCATCCCGGAAATTCAGTTCGAATACTCCGCTGTCGTTCTGTGAACTGCTTGCGGCAATAGATTGAATAGCTCCCAGATTGTATGCAAACCGCTCATCATTGCCCAAGTCCTCACCATATCCTGTTCCAGCAGCTTTGTCTGAATTTGTGTTCTTCCTATACTTGTTGCTTACCAAAGAAAGTTTGGCGCTCACAGAAGTATATGGTCCGGTGACGCACGGCAAACTGATGCTTACGGATTTCAGTCTTCTGAAATATTGACCCGGATAATCCATGTCGAACAAAGCCTCCGGAAGATCAAAATCGCAAGCTCCAGTTGATTTGAGCTTAATCAAAGCCAAGGGATCCAGTATCGCAAGTGAAACATGTTTGGTCAGTTCGTATTCCCGCTTGTTCTTATCCAGGTAGCTGGTTTCCATGCGCTTTATATCGTAAAGGAGATGATCGGCGGTCTGCAATCCTTTTTTCATGCTGTCCCAGTAACCGTATTGAATGAACGTGTCATCTCTGCCCAGTTCAAACTGGTAACTTTTTTCCGCTTTTTTAGCAAAATCGTGCGCTAATTGGTAGGCACGGAAATATACTGAAGTGATCTGCCCGATCATCCAGTTGTACAACTCCAAATTGGTAAACTTGCTGCGCATAAATTCATCTGTTTTCTTGGCATTTTCTATCTGCAGTTCGTGGTTTCTCAAGTCGGTTTCTGCCATTTCTTTTCTGATTTCTGCAGCGGCAATTTGTTTCTCTATTTGAACTAACTCTTTTTTAGACAGACGTTCCTGCAGTTTCCAGTCATCATAACGTCTTTCGAACCCGGCCAGGATAGAAGCCCTGTTCGCTTCGAAGGAAGCTGCACTGCTTAGAATATTCAACACATCCGCTTCTATATCGGCAGCTTTGGAAAGCGCCGAGCCTCCGGTTTGAAAAACTGCTTCCGGTGACCCACCGAATCCATTAGCGCCCAGATGTATTTCAGGAATAAGCGCCAGCGCTCCGGCAACTATTCTGACAATTTGAGACGCCAGTTGATAATCCTGTGCTTCGCTTAATTTATCCAGGTTCAATTGTTCTTTAGAAATTATCTTTTGAATACTTGAGTAATATTGCTCTCTTTCTTCAGTCACCGCCTTCGTTTTCTTCAAAACTTCAATCTGTTCCTTGGCATCCTCAATCGCAAGCAGCTTCATATCCTTAACCGCAAGCAGCAGTTGAATCTCCAGGGTGCTGCGAAGCAAAGACAATGCCTCGGCGTCTTTCTTCTCCATTGCCTGCAGTAAAGCATTACCCAAAGTTCTGACCTCCTGAGCCAATTCGGTCGCTTTTTGGGAAAGTACGTTAAATCGATAATATGGCGCCGGAGCATTCATGCCGGTAATAACGGCCGATATATCCAGACCTGCGGCTGCTGCCCGCACCAGCATACCAGGATCAATGGGCGGCGCAAATAGGGCAAGGCTGCGTTCCACCCCGTCAATATTCTGACAGTGGCGAATCTTGAACAGGCGATCCGCAATACGATCCCAGTATTCCTGTATTTTATCGTTTGGGGGAATGCAGAAATAGAGCATAGACAGGGTGATTGGAGCAGGAGGCAGTTCTTCTCCGCCTTCCGGCAATGACGATAAGTCGGGCAGGATATTCTCCAGTTCAATCAAGGCGTTGCCGAAGGAGTCTATTTTGCTCTTGATCTGATTATAGGTTTCATAAGGTTGTTTAATGACCGGTGGTACGACTCTGGGTTTGGGACCCAAAAGTTTATCCGCCAGAATATACATTTGCGTAGCCTGCGCAATCGATTCCATGGTATCCTGTCTGAATAAGTAGTCGCCCCATTCGGTAAGATTGTCGATGTATTTCATTAACAAGGCTTTCTGGTAGGCCACCGGCCTGAAACGGGCCACCACATGCGGTTTAAACGGTTTGTTCCGCCATTGTTCGATAGCTGCTTCCAGTTCTTTTATTTCAGGCGTACCAGCGGCAACTTTATACATCAAATTATCAATAAGTTGATCTTCATATTCTTCATTGTAAGTAAGGTAAAACGGTTTGGTTACCCAATATTTCTGCGGCGCCGGGCCTTCCAATGCCCCGGTGGGATTAAACATAAAGTGGAACCAGGTCAACGCTTCTTCGTACCGCTGATTTTGGGTCAGCCGGGTGGCAATTAAAAAAGGCAGGTGGAAAAACAGCTCCCAGTTGTAGCAGCTGTAGCTCCCGTCAACTATAAAATCGATATCCTCGACCGGATAAAAGAATATTTCTTTATCTAAGGTTTTGATGCCGTATGTTTTGGGAACAAGAGCTGTGGGCTGATAATAGTTTTTGAAATTAAAATCCGGATTAATATACAGCTGTGTCTCCCGCTTCATTAAGGCAGGGATTCCGTCTTTATACAAAGCTGCCCTGAGCGGACAGACCAGGGGATGATACATGTTCCTGAATCCCTCACCATATTTTAAACCGGCATAAACCTGAAACTCATGCACGATTTCCAGGGCGTCATCAATAATCTCAGCCTTTTGCTCCTCAGTTGGAGAGGAATTTGCTTTATATCGTATATAAGATTGAATGAAGGCAACAATATCTTCAAGCAACTGCAGGACATCTGAAACTGTCCGTTTTATATTCTGGTATTCAGTCTCCCCTGACGCGGAAATACTGACGTTTTCCCCAATTAATCCGTCAGGCTTATTAACCTGGGCTGCCTTTTCGTAGAATCCGGGTACAATAACATAAGAATGTACGCTGTCTTCCATATAATAAGGAAGCAAAGTCCCCAGGGGTATTTTCGCATAACGTAATATAGCTTGAACACTGGCTGTGTTTTTTTCCATATTGGCATAATTAATTAAAAAAGGCCAACTAAAAACCAGGATATCAATTATAGTCAACTGGTGCGGATATGTTAGTCTGAATATCCCCGGAGTCTGTAATAACAATTCGTCTATTTGTTTGCTGGCCAGTATTGAATGTTCACCTAAAACAGCCAAGTCATTTTCAACGTTTTCCGTCTCTATATAACGCTGGTTGATTAATTTGGTATCCGGAAACTTGGGAAGAAAATCGAAGGTTAATGGAGTGGCCGCAGGGATAAAATCAGCCAACTCGGGATATCCTTTGCAGCCTGTAAGGTTAAAGGCGCCTGCCAATACTTCATTATCAAATTCTTCTGATTTAATTGTGTTATAAATAACAATTTGCTGGGCAAACACATTGTAAAAAAGTTTAAAATTTTCCCTGGGTATATCATCAGGGGTATAATAATCCGGTGTCATGATGGCGTCGGCTGATATTTTTGTCGGCTGCCATTTTTTGTTGGCGAATTCACTGATGGCCAACTGGACCTTAAGTTTACGCTTCGGCTTGTCTACAGGCTGCGGTTCCGTTGTTGCCTGATCGGGCAGAGTATATAGCGGCTGCGGGTCCGGTTCTTCGGAGAACACCGGCCAGGCCAGATATAAACGGTGATTGCGCATAAAGGCCAAAAGGTGGTTGCCGGTGATGTCCAGTTCCACTTTCTCCCACGGTGTCCAGTATCGTTCCTGCTCGAATCTGCGGTAATAATAGAGCGCCGGGTCACCGCCTTTGGTCCTGGCAAAAACATGCATAGTCTTTATATCTACCTGGTACCATGAAGCCACTACTTCCAGGAAAGATATATTGTCCAGCTTTTCCAGGTATCTGATCAAGGCTTGTTCAGCATTGTAATCTGTGAGTTCATTTTGCTGCAGTTCATTTTCCATTTCAGTAAATAGGAAAGATTTATCATCTCTAAGTTCTGCTTCAATCCAGTTTTCGGGATAGAGGAACACCTTGCGGTTGGCTTCCCAGACACGGTAATTTTTCATCCATTTCCACTGTTCCCAGCCCTGGTCATCTTCCACATTTGCCGCTGCTTTAGGTTCAAGTCCCATCAGGCAGCGCTGTACAAAAAGCTGAACAACGCCATGTGCCTGTACAATCCTGGACGAAGGCATACCTGCTTCCATCTCTACATCTATTAAGAAGTGGTCATATAAATCATTTGTATCTTTAAATTCGGGATTGACGGCCAGCAGATAGGCTATCAAGGCATTTCTTTTTTGCGGGCGGATTGAGTCCATTATTTCCTTAAGTGTAGTAAGCCAGGTATCTTCATCATAGCGGGATTTAAGGGATGTACGCAGCTGTTTGGTTTCCTCCGCGCTCAAAACCGGATCAATCAAAGCGAGAACCTTTTCCACGGTATATCCCAACTTCCGAAGGTGCTCCAGGCACGTGGTTATCGCTGTCCAGTTTTGAACATGGCGGTAATACTCCAAGCTAAAGACGGGACAGAGGTGATTGGCTGCCGCTGTTACATTTTCTTTATCATATCCGATTAACAAAGCAAACTTTTCCAGGTACTCTTCCTCTGTAACTGTGCTGCCGGGCAGGAGCAGTTCCAAAACATTGAAGAAGGTAACGGGATTTTCCGCATCGGCGGGGTTAGGTACGGGAGTGAGCGTTTGAGCCAGGGAAAGGAATTGGGTAAATTCAGCATACTTTTGATAATCAATAGATGTTTGCCCGGTTTGGCAGGGAATAGCGTCCAATTCCGTCCATCCCAAATCAGCGTTATGGTTTAAGTACCACTCCAGTTCGTCATTTTTTAATTCTAAAGCACTAACCAGGGGAAGCAGTTTATGCAGCAGACGCAGGGACTGGAACTGCTTCGGGAATGCGGCAGCGTTTATAGAAGGCAGTACCGGTATAGAATGGTCGGTATCGATCATGGCATCGGAGGATAAAATTTCGCTTAATAAGTCGTTTCCGGGCGCAGCCTGCTTCAGTTTTCCGTACTCCATGAGAGTGTTTATACATTCGGTGTCTGCCTTGAAGGTGACGGCAAGCTGCTCGGAGAGTATGGTTTTTTTATCAGCTGCATACCGGTAAGCTGTCAAGGTCTCCATAAAAGCCTGCAGCAGAACATTCCGATTCTTCTCCAAAACAGTATCGGAAGCTGCTTCCAGGGAATCTATGCAGGCTAAAATGCTACCTATGGAACCTGCATCCAGAAATGGCCCAAGTTTGCCTGTAATCATCAATTTGGCGGCTGAAGCTGACTCCCATTGCCGGTCAATAAAGCCCATTATGGTTTGAACATCTGCTTCACTCAGTCCCGGATTCTCCGGATAGTCTTCATTGTATTTAGGCAGTTGGGACAATAGCGCCTGCAAGCTTTCTTTTTGATCATCAGCGGATAAATCAGGATTGAAAGGAGATTTATTGCCTGAAAATGCCCTCTGGAATTCTTTTTGTAATTTTTCCAGTACTATTTGTACTTTTTCATCTTTCATTTCCCGGTCAACCAAATTGGAAGCATCATGCCTGAGCATAAACTGCAGATCGGCGGCTTTTATTGGAGAAGCCTGAAAGATTCGTACTGATTTCACAAAATCAAGCGTCTTTTGAGGCGCCTCCTGTATATTAATCCCGGTTAATTGAACCAGAATAATAAAATCTTCAGCTTTAATCTTCAGTTTACGCATTAACCGTGAAGCCGCAAACAGGTAACTGAGATTGGCAAAGGTCACATACCCGTCCGGTAAGATTTTGCATAAAACAGTTAAATCTTTTTCCGAAATTTGCAGGCAAACCGCAATACTGGTCAGGCAGTTTTCTAAAAGCTCAGAACCACTTTCTGTTTTTTCGGGCAGTAAGCGCTCATCAATAAAACCAGTCTTGGCTTTATTCAAAAATACCTGGTGATAAAGAGGCTTGGGCGCATTATCAAAATCAAAGAAGCGGTGGGGCAGTTCACCGTAAAAACCGGCCAGTTCATCCGGCTTGATTCCTGTTTCTTCAGCAATTTGGGTTAATGCCGCCATGTGCATCAGACAGTCACCGAGATGGTTTTGATCGGTGCTGTGCTGACAAATAATTTGATCAAGGACCTCTAATTTCAGCCCTGTTTTTTTCTGCAATCTGAGGAACCGGTGTATTCTATCCAGAGCTGCGATATCAAGACCGGCTATTTCTTTTTTAGTAAGATCACTGGAAAGCACAGGATTGGCGGCGGATGGGTCGTCATAATTGTGGAGTATAAAAAGCTTTTGCTCCGGATCAATAAAGTTGAGACAGAGCAGTAAAACCAGCTCATCATAAGTAAGGCCGGTCTTGTCCAGGAAATGGTCCAATCTTTTCATGTACTCCACGATGCCGCCATAAACAACGGGATCTGTATCCCAGTGTGAAGGAGTGTTCCAGTACAATTCCTGATTGCTGATCTGCGGACGGGGATTGGCGATTAGATCACGTTCTTCGTCGGTCAGTCCCAGTATTTCCGCCGCAATGCTGCTGTCAGCCGGGCTGCCGGAAACCCGGAAAGCAGACATTAATTCAGCACGGGAAATATTAAAACGGGAAAAATAAGCTTTGGCCTCGACATGGTTCAAGTCGAAAGGAAGTTGGAAAGCAAACTTTGCGTCGGCCAATTCTTGATAAACCTGGCCGTTCACATACTCCGGCGCAGCATCAAGTTCCCCGGCGGCGGAGTATGTTTGTCTTAAACATTTCACCCGCCAGCTGCCCCCGCCAAGATCGGTAAGTTTGCAGACTGCTTTATCATCACGAAGGTATTTGACGACTGGTGGCAAAACAGCCGGGGGAGGATCAGATATTTCCGTATCAAAAAGCTGTGCGTTTTCCGTAAGGGGAATATCAGCCGCTTTACAGGCAGCCAGGAGATCGGCAGAAACCGTTCCGGCGTCAGGGATGGGCCCATCGGAGAGGAACCCGCTGTAAATGAATCCTGTATCCGGAATAATGGCATCTTCTAATTGTTCACAAACCAAATCAATGTAAGGAACAGGTGTTTCAGCATTTTCCACTCCTAAATCTATATCTCCCAAATCAGGGCGGCGTTCGAACAGTATTTCCTTTGCCAGGCAGTTACGGTTTTTCGGCGTGGTGGTCAGGTCTGTTACGATTCTATTGTCAAGAAACTCCAGGATCTCCACCAGGTAAGCGGCGGGACTAAGTACGGAACGTCCATGCTCACAGGCAAAACAGTCTTTAAGTTTAAAAAGCGACTTCAGGTTGGGGAAATCCTGACTTACCGCTTCGAGCTTTTGGGGAAGTTTCTTTTTTTGCAAGGCTGCTAGGTCCGTAGACCGCATCATATCCTGCATGTTGCCGGCAATCAGCATGGAAGCTACTGTAGTCTGCTCAGCCTTCCGGTAGATGGCTTTGGCTTCTTTTTCCTTAATTCCGGCTTTGGGCGCAACCTCTTTCAGGAACCGGGTCTTACCCAGGGCTGTTATACTGTATGCCGACCGGACGTTGTTTTCCAGCAAGGCGTTGGTTTTACCATAGTGAGGGACTAATTTAAAAACACGCTGCATAGTTTTTAATTCTTCCCGCATAGATGAATCTGTTTCCGAAGTTAATTGCTTCTCTTTCAGAAAAAGATCAAGGTTATGGTTTTGTAAATCGAAATCTTCATGTTTTGTTAGGAAGTCTGCGACAGCTTTTTGATTTTTGTATAAAGATTTTTTCTCACGTCCTAATTGAGCGGAAAATGCAGCCGTAGGATACAGTTTCTCCATTTTCCGCACCAATGAAGAAGCCTGTATGCTGATAACTTTTTTATTCAGTGGTTTGCCGGCCAGATTAATTTTATCTGCTGTTTTGGTAAGTGCCTCCTGCCAGCCTTCTTTATTCAAGTAAGCCAGTTTCCGGATATCTTCCTTTTCATTAATTTTCAGTGATTCTTTGACTTCAGAGATAATCGTTTTTTCAAAACCGAATAACTCACCGAGCATAACCGATATTTCCGATACGCCCGCTGCTTCGGCATCCGGATACACATTATTATCAGACATTGATTTCAGGAAAGCGCTTAGATCGTCTTTATTTTCTGTGAACAGCTTTTCCACGGCTGATATTTTATCTTCCAGGATAAAGTTGCTGATCAGCCCGATAATTTTTTGCGGACGTTCATTTTGATAATAGGCGGAAGCCTTATCCTTGTATTTCTGCAGTTTGGTATAATTACTTTTGCACTCTTTTTTCACATTGGAGGAAACGATCATTTCCTTCACGGCAGTATCTGCGTCCTGCTTAACTATTTTCCAGTCAACCAGGGCGATGTCATAAAGCAGAGGCAGAATCTCCGCATTGACGTCTGCATTAAACCTGACTGGAAAAGACCCGGATGCGCCGCTTTTTAGAAATGTGTCTTTGCGCAGGAGGGCATAGAAAAAGTCGGCGTCAATCTTCGATGCGGCCTGCAGTCGGTGGGCAACAACAAGGTGCTCTATCTTTTCAGCAGGCAGGCCGGTTTTTCTGGAAAGGAAAGTTATATCACGGTGCTGCTCATTTTCCTGTAATTCAGTAAGAGGAACCCGTCTAACGACTGCATTAATTTCTTCCAAAACAAATTCATAATCCGCTGCATCGGGTTTAATATCTTTTTCAACAATAATATTGATCTCTTCTCTGTCTGAAGCGTTAAATCTTACAATATCTAACCCTGAAGAAAACAGCAGGTTTTTCTTTGTCTTTGTGAATACTTTGACGGTTATATCATCCGGCCGGCTGCTTTTCCATGTAATCTCGTATCTCCCTTTTTTATCGGTTAAGGATTCACCCAGCAACTCCTCCGAACGCATATCGCGGTCATAAACACAAACTGTCAGATTAGCCAAAGGTTTGTTGCGCTTATCGGTTATTCTTCCAAACGCTTTTGACATTTAGTACCTCCCCTTTTTCTTAGACTATCCAAACTAAACTGCCTATTGCATCCATGAAGGCAGGTGGTCGGCAAGCCACCAGCCCAGGGTTTGAGTATATGCCGGCCTGGATTCATCCAGCACACCGGCGCTTCGCAATACCGATACGGCGCCTTGATCAAGAGCCGTTGCGCCTTCTGCGCCTAAGCCGCTGATGCTATAATCCCCGTGCTGCCCTGAAGGCCGGGTAATCCCCCTCCAACTGTCTATAGCATCGCTCGCTCCCGTAACATTCATTAATCCGCCTACACCTTCATCCGCTAACCGCCCTAATGCATAACCGGCGGCGCCGGAACCTGCAACAGCAGCGGCAGGTCCCAGGCCGGCGGCTCCGGTCGTTAACGCTCCACCAACAGTAGTGGCGCCGGCAAGTTCCAATCCTGCGCCTGCCAATCCAACAGTCCCGACCCCAGAAGAGAAAAAGCCTAAGGCGCTGCTCACTGCATCTCCTCCTCTTTCCAAAACCGGACCTTGCCTGGAAATGGCGTCTTCAAAGCTGATCGCATTGCTGATTACTCCCAATGGAGCCAAGACTGCGCTTGCCCTGCTCATTCCCATGGGCAGCCGGCTGCCTACAATGGAGCCAGATGGGCCAAATACTCCAGGAAGCCTTGAGGCCGGCGCCGATATGGCATCCTCGGCGCGCAGCATGGCATCCCATCCCCTCATGCCCCTCATTCTGATCGCGGCATCCCTAAAAGCAGGCATGTTAACAGTAATCGGATTTACATTTTCAAATAACCCGGTAGCGCCGCTGAGTGCATTATTTGTAGTAGCATTCCAAATCGGATTATCAAATAGTTCCCAGTCAGAATCTTCGGCGGATGAAGTTCCTGATGCCGAAGGAGACATCTCAAAATGTGCAGGTTGAGGTGGAGCAGGAGTTGATACAGGAGCGCGGCATTCTGTCTCCTCAGTTTCGTATTCTAAAGAAACCGGTTCCTCTGTGTATTCTTGCTGAGGAGCAGGAGTATAAGTTTCGTAAGACTCGCAGACGCAATTTGATTCCAGTCCTTCTTCCCATGGAAGAGGCATACATGATTGTATTTCCGGGTTACATGTACATAAGCCGCCGGGGTCATTGTTGCGAAGCGGGTTATTTTCAACATACCGGAATACGTTCAAACCATCCTTAATCCCCAGCGGATCCGCACTTACCCATCTGCCGAGCCACGGTATGTAGTACCTGGCGCTGTGATACTCCAGGCCGCTTTCTTCATCGCGCTCCCTGCCTGTATAGCGGTAGCGCTTGGCGGCAGATTTAATTGCTGTGTTTTTAGCCTGGAAGGCAGTGGCGCCATAGGGATGGTATTCCTCATAGGATATTACCCTGGCTTCGCTTGTGCCGTCAATTTCCAAACCAATTGAACCAATATGGTTGGACAGCTGATAGCGTACCAGATGTTTTTCTGTGCCGTCATCCACATCGTTGCGTGTCTCTATAATTACAAACAGATGCTGCTCGTCCATAAGGCTCAGGCTGGTCCGTTCCAGCCCCGCATTATTACCGCTGTATTTTTGGTATAATTCATAACCGGCCAGATAAACCCGTTCTTCTTTACGTTCAGGTGTAAGACCGGCGCCGGCGTGCTTTTCCGTAATTTTACGCAGGCGCTGCCCCTTGCTGTCATACTGGTAATAGGTTGTTTCCGGTGTCCCGTCATCTGTAAGTCTCTGGCGAACGGTTCTTACGACTTCCTCTTTAAAGTTCCAGCCTACTTCTTCCAGGTGAGGCATCGCGGTTATAAAACCATGCTGCGGGTGATAAGAATATTGAAAATTATTCGTTCCGATCTGTGTGCTGATTAAGCGGTTGGTGTCTTTCTCGTAGCTGTAGGTTCTGGTCCAATTGTTGCCGGCAGCCAGATGCCGGATTTGCACAATGTTTCCCGCTTCATCGTATTGGAAATTCTGACTGTAGTTGCGCATAACCATGGGATCGCCGGGATTTAAGCAGACTGAAAAACATTGATCATGCCAGTTATCATTGCTGTCCATAGCAAGGGCAGCATCGTTCTCCCTGCCGGAGGCTTCAACCAGCCGGTAGAGGGCATCGTAAATATAGCTGGAGATGCCGGTTATTTTATGATTATCAAAAAAAACTGCCGGGATATTTTTATCTTCAATATGAGTGATGTTGCCAACCGGATCATAGGTATAATACCAATCCTGCAGCGGATCGCCGTTACTTCTTTTGGATTCTAAGCGTTTAAGCCTGAAAGTATTTTTATCATAGTAATATTTGGTGACTACATCATTTCCGTAAATGACTTTTTGGCACTGACCTTTTTCATTGTACTCGATATTTTTTATATAGGTTGCTGTAATGGATGGATCTGGATGAACTACGGTCTCTCCATTAAGAAGCCCGGTATCATTGTAAGAAAAAACAATAATACTGCCATCGGGTTTTATCTGTCTGGTAATTCTGCCGAGGGCATCGGTTTCCGAATTGAAGTTAAATTTTACCGGTTCAAGGTCTGCAGTTAAATTGTCGTCTGTCCAGTTAACTTCATTTTTATAATTCTTAAACAGAGTTCTGATTGTTAATTCGGGATTCCCCTTGAAGTCAAAGGCTGGGGTCTCCACAAGACCTGCCGTATCAAAATGGCGTACAATTTTACCTCTGAGGTTTTTTAGTTTGGAATCGGGTTCCGTTTCTCCATAGAAGACACTTTCAAATACATTGTCAAGAGGTATGGCGCCGTCTCCGCCCAATACCGTGCTTTGAAGCGGACGGTGCATAACGTCATAGGAATACCGGAACTCAAAACTCCGCTCATCCCATGTGCGCAGCGGCTGGCCCAGTATATTGACGAGCAGCCACCTTTGTCCCGAATCCATGCTTCTCTGATAAACCTTGTTGCCCAACATATCATATTTATATTGCGCCGCCACATTGCCGCGGGCGTCCGTTATACTGCGCAGGCTGCCTTCCGTGTCCAAATCTGCCTTTGTGTAATAAAATTCGTCAGCGGCAGTCCCCGGATGCTTATTATGTTCTACAGATAAAACCGGTCTTCCCAAAGAATCGAAATATAATAAAGCAGGGGTATCAGAATGCCGTGCCGCTTGATCGGCTGCTGCCTTTTCCCTGCCGGGATCTTTGCCTTCCGCTGTAAGTTCGGCGTCAATGAGCCGGTTGGCACGATTATTGTACCAGTCTGTTTCCAATACAGTATCATTGCGGTCATAGACAACCTGTTTCCACGAATCAAATTCAACCTTGCTGAATGTGCTGTCAGGCATAGCCGTTTTAATTAGTCGACCGGGCGCATCGTAGTATAGTACCGGTGTGACACCGGTTTCTACAAGCTCCTTTAGATTTTCATACCTGTGTGTTACGGAAAAGTAGGGTTCGTATTTTTTAACGGTTTTACCTTTATTATTAAGCACTGCCCTGCCGCTGCCAATCCAGCGCAGCTGAACGGGCACAAGAGCAGACGTGTCTACTTCCAGAAGAGTATAGGTGTTGTCGGCATTAATGCAGACCTTTTTGGCTGGGCCGGGTTCTGCCTGTACCTTTTTCAGCACTACTTGTCCTATTCCATTGGAGTATTCCAAAGATATCTGCACAGGCGAATCAGGGTTTTTCTGAAAATGCTCTTCCCGTGCTATAGAAGCCGCAACAACCGGTTCTCCGTTTGTTTGGTATGCGTCAAGGTCATAAACAAAACGCAGCGTTGCTTTCTGCAGCAATTCTTTGGCTTCGTTGATCAACCGGTCTGAAGCCGGAGCATTAAGAAATTCAGCTGTATTTGAAGTTTCTGCCGCAGTTTCAAACTCTGAAATTCCCGACAGATCATCCGCTTCATTTCCTTTCCCGAATAAAGCCGTAGCTTTAACAAGGCCCAGTTCATCGGCAACAGCTTCTGAGATATTGTCGTTTATATCTCTTATCCGCTGTGGAGACAGGGTCCGGAAATTAAAAAGATCAATTGAGGATTTACTACCCAGGGCATTTTCCACTTCTTGCACATACAGATGATATCTATCGTCATATGTTACTTTGGTTCGGGCGCCGTAAGGATCAATATAAGATACAGGAACATAAAAACGGTCCTGTGCATCGGCCGATGTTTCCCCCTCGTTAACATAAAGAGTGGTCCCGGAACGAATCCACCAGTTTTCGTCCCCCTCGCTATGCGTAAACTTTCCTTCCAGCATCAGGGCATCGTTTACCCTGGTCCCGAAAATATCAGATATCAAAGAAGGAGAATAAGCCAGCTGACAGCTTTCAAACTTAAACGCTTTTGACTCCAGTTGGCGCAGAGACAAAGGGACTGTAAGGTCATTCTTCAGGTAAATTGTGCGTATATGCTCAATTAATCTTTTCTGGGCATATCCCGGGTCAGGTTCGACATCCGTGAGGTGGTAAGGTACTTCTATGGCTGCAGATAAAATATTGTCAAAATCTGATCGCGTATAGTAGGGGCTGGTTTTAGCAACCCCTTTTAGTTCATAAGTTCTTGTTTCTGAGGGGAGGCGGAGGCGATAATAATCATTATTTATGGCATCATTTGTAAAGTCATTTATCGTGTAAGTTATCGTTGTTCTATTTTGAACGTTCCGGGTCTCGGAAGGAAGAGAATCGTCTGCCAACAAGCGGGAGTATACTATCGCGGCAGATTCCAAAACATTGCCGTAATCATCTATTTTAAGATTGAGGCTGTGCTCTATCCGGGGATCTTCCGTATGGCGTTCATAGCTGTAAGTGATTGATTCGCTTTTTTTAACTATAAAAACCGCATGTTTATTCTTTCCCTTGGGCTGCAGCAGTTCTATAACACAATTACTAGTTGCTGCAGAAAAAGGTGTTAATTCCCGCCGCCGTTGCTCAGGGCTTGCCCCTGACAAAGGCGCATCCTTGGCAAATACTTCGGAACGCAAAGCCATACCTTTGCAGGCGCGGATTGCCTCCCGGCGCTCTTCAGCGCTCAGATGCTCTAAGTTAATGCTATTTATTCCGGGTGCGGCGATAATCCGGGCTTCGGGTAAGGATAATTCATAATTAACAGCAGAAAAACCCTGCCTGGACATTTCTTCATACCAGTATTCATGTTCAAACTGATTAAGGATTTTTACTTCGTCAAAAAAGGCTCCCGTATGAAACCAGTTTTTGGTCAATACCGGTTCCTGGTGCAGTTCCTTATCTACAACATTGCTGAAGCTGCCTTTTTCCCAGTGTTCAAAGTATTCCGTATCGGTCTTCTCTGCCATACCGAAGCCTCTGAATTCTTTTTCGGCATGATCATAATAGCCATGATGGTACCGGTATGAAGTTGCAAACCGGTAACCTGAAACGATGTCTTTTGTTTCTGACCTGGAAAGACAGTGAACCGGAAAATGCAGTTGGGTAACCCATGGAATTCCGGCTTTTTTATCTTCAATGTAAAATTGTGTTGACGGTGTATATTCAAGAGAAACTTCTTTACCCATGTTGTTTTTATATTGGGCCATCAGGAATGGTTTCCTGCCGCTCATCAAGTCAACATACTGCAAAGGCGCATGGGTGTCCTTTTCCAGTGCGCTCGACCAGACGATACAGGGCAGGCCGCTGCCTAAAAATCAACTACTGTAATTTTTGTTTGAGAATTAACCTCCGGCAGCGAGTCTAAATAAAAAGGTGTTGTGCTCCAGGCGTTTCCGCATTTATTCATCCAACAGCCGATCCTGTTTTTTCCTGTATACACAATGTCAGTCGTTCCTGAGCCATCAATATCGGCCAAATGGATAAAATCAGAATTAAATTGATCCGGAAAATCAAAAACAGGAGCACAGTCCATGTTCACTTTAGCCCCGAATTTTCCGTAACCCAGGTTGGGCCAATAGCATACTTCACCGTTGCGGATTCTTACCAAATCAGTTAAACCGTCTCCGGACATATCGGCAAGGAAAATACTCTGATGGGGATCGGAAAATAAAATACGCGGACCCTCTTCTTCATCAAAAAACTGCGCAGTCCGGCAGGCCTGTTTAAAACCGTTTCTGCCTTCGGACTCAAACCATATAAAAACATTATCTTCCGCAATGAGTATTTCCGGCATGCCGTCGCCGTTTAAATCAAGCAGCCGCATGTTAGGATCCTGCATGTCAACGTTGGGGAAATGTCTAAACGCCTGGAATGATTGGAAGTCCCTGTCTTTGCTTAATTCAAAAAACCCTTTTATCCCATCGTTAAAACTGACCAGTTGTTTTTCGCCGTCGGCATCCAGGTCCAGTAAACTTGTTTGTCCCCCTAATCCGCTGAAAGAAGGCCTGGGTGAAACCAACCTGGCCTGCTCAAAATTTCCCTGACCAAGATTGTGCTTATAATACCAACCCTGGGCTTGTTCGCTGAGAATGCCGGATAATCCTTCATTAAACAAGTCTACAAACTGGTAATTGGGTTCGGCCAAACCAGACGGGGCATGAATCAACTGCTCAGCGGTAATGGCGCTGACCGAACTGTTCCAGGCATGCTTCTGGTAATCCAGTTCCAGGGCAGGCAATCGCTTGCAGGTATATGTTCCGTCTGCCTTTTTAATATATCCTGCTGTTGTAACGGACTTTAATAGACTGATTTCTCCAACAGAATCGTGATCGTACTCAAAACTTAAGGATTTTACTAATGCAGAACCACCCGGCAGTTCATCAAAATAATGAAAAAGCAGAACCCGCTGACATATACGGGTGGTGCGAATTTCAAAACCTGCCTTGTAATAAGAGAAAGGGTCCGTCCTGAACAGCCAGTCGTTTGACTTTACGCAGGGGGGATCAAATGCATGCTCACCGTAATCAAATACCGTTTGAAACATGTAGTCTGATTCGGCAGGGAAAGGATCATTAAATTGAAGATATGGACTTTTATTACCGTATAAAACTTTATGCAAATATAAATTCGTATAAGTAATTTTACCGCTTTCAAACCTGTTCCGGTTGCACAACTGAGTTAAATCTATACCCAGTTCATTTTCTTTCAGGTAAAGATACTTGGAACAATTGCCCCTGTCATCAAAAATAAATTCAGGCAGCCATTCGAAAATTTTATTTTCATCCCGGGGATCGGCAATTCTGGAATCTAAGCTCCAGCCAAATAGAGTAATTACGTTATCTTTTGTTATAACTCTCCATTTTATTTGCGGAGAAGTCTTGCTTGACCATCTCTCAATTCGGGCAAATTGGCCTTCAATTCTAGGCTTATAAAAACTGATCTTATATAAGCCATCGCTGGAATCCTTTTCTTTTATTTTATAGTCATCCTCCGAATCCAGGACAAAATTACCTTCTGAATCCCTCTCAAGCTCCGGCACAAGGTCTTCACCACCGCAAAAAAGAAAGGTGTCAGAATCACAATCGTCCAGATACCGGGGCAGTTCTTGTTCTGTTTTTCTTTTTATAGAAGGCAAATTCAATGACCAACCTAATCCAAAGATACCGTTTCCAGCGCCGGAATTATAGGTTAAACTCAATGCCGGTGAAGCGCCGCGTGCAAGAGAAAAAGGAAGATCCACTGAACAACTGACTGTGCCGTTCACAGCATTAACAGAAAATTTTTCATCAATACCCCTGATCGCGCCGCCTCCTTTGGGTAAGTTTATGGACGGTATCTCGATGGCATTGGATTTGGTCTTGCCTCCATCAGTTCTTAGAAACTGAGAAAAAGATTCTTGCTTTTCGTTTTCCTGGCTCATCGTCACCCTCTTTTCATATAACTTATAGGTAAACTTTTAAAGGAAGGTAAAATCCATAATAAACAAATCAGCTTCTCGAAAATATTGGTATGCTTTTGGTTATTCTACAAAATGTTACCATATCCTTTTTTATTTTTATTTTTTTATTCTCAAACGAAATGGGCGGTTTTGGCCTGCAACCGGGCAAGACCTGCCAATTGATTGCAGGTATTGAACTAAATTTATTTTTACAATATTATGTTAAGTATGAGCTGTACGGGATATTATTCTTGGCAGTGAAAATGCAGGCATTAAAGACAGAAAAAGGAGATAAATTCGCTATGTTTAAGGAAATCCTAGAAAACGTAAAAAAAACAATCCCGCTGATACACTGTATTACCAATTATGTAACGGTAAATGATTGTGCAAATGTACTTATTGCTTGCGGCGGGGCGCCCATTATGGCTGATGACGCAGGCGAAGTCGAAGAGATGACTTCGATTTGCAGCGGACTTGTTATCAATCTCGGAACTCTTAACAAAAATACAATCGAGTCTATGTTTTTAGCGGGAAAGAAGTCGAATATACTTGGCCATCCTGTCGTTCTCGATCCTGTCGGAGCAGGCGCATCAAAACTTCGTACAGATACGGCGAATAAACTTCTCGACGAGGTGAAATTTACTGTTATCCGCTGCAACATTTCGGAAATTAAGACACTGGCAATCGGCAGCGGAACAACTAAAGGCGTAGATGCCGATGTTGCCGACACGGTTACGGATAAAACCCTTGATAATGTCATCGCTTTTGCAAAAGAGTTTTCCCAAAAGACAGGCGCCGTCATCGTCATTACAGGTGCAACTGATATTGTCGCCGGTGAGAATATGGCATATATCATCCGCAACGGTCATCCCATGATGTCAAAAATCACGGGCAGCGGATGTATGCTTACCGTTATAACAGCCGCTTACGTTGCCGCAAATCCCGGCAACATTATTGAAACAGCAGCGGCAAGTGTTTGCGCGATGGGACTTTGTGGTGAACTTGCTTTTTCAAAATATAAAACAGCCGGCGGCGGCAACTCAAGCTACCGCAATTATTTGATTGACGAAATATACAACCTTGACGCTGAGTCCCTGATGAAAGGCGCGAAATATGAAGTTCGATAAAAATTCAATGCTTCTATACGCCGTAACCGACCGTACATGGCTTGGCAAGCGAAAGCTTATCGAGCAGGTAGGTGATTGTCTGAAAGGTGGCGCAACCTTTATTCAGCTTCGCGAAAAGAAACTCAGTTATGAAGCCTTTTTAGCAGAGGCAAGGGAAATAAAGACTTTGTGCCGCAAGTACAGAGTCCCGTTTGTTATCAACGACAATGTAGATATTGCCGTTGCCTGTGATGCTGACGGCGTTCATATCGGTCAGAGCGATATGAAAATAGATGATGTCAGAGCGAGATTTGGCGGTAATAAAATCATTGGTGTTTCTGCTATAACGGTAAAACAGGCAATTGTCGCCGAGCAAAACGGCGCCGATTATCTTGGTGTCGGCGCTGTCTTTTCCACTTCAACAAAGCTTGATGCGGATACGGTATCTCACAAAATCCTGAAAGCAATCTGCGACGAAGTATCCATTCCTGTGGTTGCAATTGGCGGCATAAGTTCACATAACATACTTGAACTGAAAGGTACGAACATTGACGGCGTGGCTGTTATTTCGGCAATATTCGCACAGCCCGATATAAAAGCGGCAACTGAAGAACTATTAATGTTATCAAAGGAAATGGTATCGGTTTGAACCCGCCAGGAGGATAAGGCTCTGCTGTAAAGCAAACTGGGCGCCTGACGGGGTTTAAAACGGGATAGCAACGGGACAGCTTCTTCTTGGAGTTGCCCATTATTTTTCGCTGTTGTCCTTGCCAAGGCGTCTCTTCCAATCCTTATGATATCCGCTAAATCTTCCCGACACGCTCTCTGGAGTAGTCGAAGATGTGCTCCCGCACATTTAAAGAGGGTGACATAACAACCATCTCACCGGTTTCTAGAGGCTCGCCGGTCTTGGGGTGGGGGCCTATACTTTTAACCACCCATTCGTTGAGCAACTGAAAGCCTCCGAGGTTTTCAGGAAATCCCCCAAAAAGGTCCCACACCCTGAAGTATATTACCATATGCAGCCGCCAGATATTGTCCTCACGGTCACGCCTCATTTTAAAAGTGATTTCACGCAGGCAGGGCTCCGAGGCACGGCTTTCCGGGTCGTCGGGGGTTCTTAAGGCGGTGATGTCTTCTGGTTTGGCTATTGTAATAGAGGCTTTGGCATGTCCGAACCCCCAGGTCTGGAAACGGCGGATAACCTCTAAAACTTGTGGGACAATCCTCTCACCGTAGGTGTAGAAGGTATTTTCAGGTACTAACGGGTTTAGGATATAGGAGTTGAAGTATTCCTCGATTTTTGCGGCAGTAGTCGGAGGTGGAAAGCTCATATTATGTGGAATGATATCGCATAAGGGCCTAATGTGAGGCCTTCTGATCCGGCAAACGACAAAATCGAATTCTCTCCGGAGCATTCCGGGGTATGAACCATGCTCGACGCGGTACTCATAAGCATCAATATCCCAGAGCTTTTGCTGCAAAAGGTACCAGGCCTCAGGCAGGTTTTCAGCATCAATGTTGACTATGTTTAATAGTTCCATAGGTTGTCCTCCCAAAATAAATCTTGTTCAATTTTACCATAAGTTCCCGCCAATGTTCCCGTGAAAGGCCTGGCCGCACCAACGTTTTTTAGAACGTCGGGACTATAGAAACTATAATAAAGGGGATGTTACATAAATATCTGCATATTTATTATATTCCAAAAAACAGGTCAAGTGGATAAGTAAATAAAAAGGGGATGGGTCAACACATTGACGAGGAAACACAACAACTATAGAATCAGCAGTTACAGCTTTTTGGGATGTAATTATAGTTTCTTGTTGCTTTCAACATTTAAATGCCATACTATTAAATTGGCATATAAAATAAATAATTAGATAGATTTTGTAATTAAAACATTTAAGGAGGGTTTTAAAAATGGAATGGTATATTTCGGTAATAAAAAAGTATGTTACATTTGAGGGAAGAGCAAGACGAAAAGAATACTGGATGTTTTTTTTATTTAATTTAATTTTTTCAATAGCTGCAAGCATACTTGACACATTTTTCCATACCATGAGCGCTCACGGAACGGGTTTAATAAGCAGCTTATATTCTCTGTTTGTTTTATTGCCAAGTATTGCAGTAGCAATAAGAAGATTACATGACATCGGTAAAAGCGGTTGGTATATTCTTATAAATTTAATACCTATAATTGGATGGATCTGGTGCATTATTCTACTTGCTACTGATAGTGATTCTGGTGCAAATAAGTACGGCCCGAACCCAAAAGAAAATGATTTTACAAATTATAGCGGACAACCGGGAATATAATACACAAAAGCGCTCCGAAAGAGGCACTCTTTTATCCTTTAAGGACAAAACAATGGCGGGAGGATCCCTTCGAGGCCCTTCCCGCCATTCAAAAATTGATACTCGCTTATGTATGTGTTTCCTTTGTGTTTATGTGTTTAAAACTTGGATATAAACTCCGATCTGGATTCCACATTCGTTTTTTCAAAAATGCTGGCGATGTGTTTTTTTACGGTGGAAATGCTGATAAACAAATCCCGGGCGATTTTGCTGTTCGAGCGGCCTTGCAAAAGCAGTAAGGCAACCTCCTTCTCACGCTGCGTCAGCAGGTACTTTTGCAGAAGTCCCTCCCGGTTTCTCCCCGGTTCGCCGTTTTCCTCCCGGCCGCCGGTGTGAAGTGCTCTGCTGGCGGCTTCGATAAGTTGCTCGGCCGGCATGATTTCGTTATTCAGCACGTGAAGACCGATACCGGCCTCAAGATTTATTAATTTTCCTTCGAAACAAAATTCATGCTTATTGATTTTATCATTCATGTGTTTGCAGATCCGGTAGGCCTGTTTTTCGTCAACATCAAACATAACTAAAATAAATTTCGCTCCGCTGTATCTTGCTGTCCAATCTCCGTTCTTTCTGCAGTATTTTTTAATCAATTTGGCGAATTCCTTTATTACATAGTCACCTGCCCGATAACCGAACAAATGATTTATAACAGGAAAATTGTTAATGTTCAGGTAGAATAAAGCCAGCCTCCTGTTTTCCTCATTGCATTTAGATATATCGTGAGGCAGTTTTTCAAAGATATATGTCTCGTTATAGAATCTTGTAAAAGCATCCCTGATGATCCGGCTGTTTTGCCGGTCAACAAGGCTGTGTATTTCACCAATCTCCAGATTATCAACATCAATTATTCCGTCTTTGGTTATATCCTTGAACATTTCGACGACGACACCTATATCCCCGTAATCAACAAGAGTTGAAGTTAACAGGTAAACTCTGGAGTCTTTATACTCAATTTTAAAACAGGTCCTTTTCTGGTTCGTAGCCCTCATTGAAATACAGTTTGCGCAGACCGCGTTTTTTCCCCAGGCGCTGTAACATTTGCTCCTGTTGTCATGATCCCTTACTGCGTCTGTTTTTAAATTATGAATCACTGTCTTTTGTACAGGATCTACCAGGCGAATGTATTCATAGATACTGGAAAGCAGCCCCGCTTTTTCCGTCAGGTCCAGAATCAACGGTTCGTAATCCATGGCAAATCCACCTCCTTTAGTGAACACAGTAAATATCCGACTGATTTATTATACCGCATCTAAGAATGACAATTTCAATATATCGGTCCGTCTCCCCTTTATTTTTAATGATACCGCTTACCCAGACAAATTAAAAAGTATACTTACGGCCCATATTTATTACAAAAGAATCATTTTAAGATAATTATAACTACTAATCAGAATAAACAGCTCAAACCTTCTAACCTTTTTCCTGCTTTTAAACAGCTTTTTACAGGAAATATGCCCAACGGCAAGAGAAAGGAGGGTTCAATAATGGCGCAGAATATTTTTACGGGTATTCAGGGAAACGAGTTTGGAAGATTCGTCGGTCAGTCGGTTGCAAATCAATTAGGCATCAATCTTGAACCGGGAAGCAATAAAGGAATATTTAAAAGCAGGAGTTTACCTTAGTTTAGAGCACCTCTCCCAATTATTTCACCTTTCACCATTTGAAGAACTATTTGTTCTGATCTGTCTGGCGCCCGAACTTCATTCCAAATACGAAAAACTTTATGCGTACCTGCAGGATGATATAACCCGCAAAAAGCCCAGTATAGGCCTGGTTTTGAGACTTCTTTGCCGAACGGCGGAGGAAAACCTTACTGCCCGGTTATCTTTTAACCATGAAGCCCCCTTGATCTGGTATGAATTACTGCAGTTTTCGAACAGTTCCCCAGGCGAAAACTCTCCTTTGATTTCACGGCCTTTAAAACTGGACGACCGGATAGTCAATTTCCTTCTTGGTTCCGGAAGCATTGACTCCAGGCTTGAATCCATAATCAGTTTTTATAATTCCGGGGATGATTTTAAAGATCAGCTTTTAGCCTGTCAATCTGCAGGCAGATTAATAAATTTCGTTCAAAAACATTTCAGCGGCGTCAATGATAGTTTCAGCCAAAACCTGATTGTCTATCTTCACGGCCTGTACGGAGCAGGAAGACATACCCTTGCCGGGCTGATCTGCAGCGAAACAGGGTTTCCCATATTGACGGCCAATACTGAAAAAATGCTGGAAAGCAGCCTGCCATTTGAAAAAATTGTCCGGTTACTGGGCAGGGAAGCGCTCCTCCAGCAGGCCGCTTTGTGCCTTGAGAATTTTGATTCTTTATTTAAGGATGCAGAAAAAAATAATCTCAAGCTCGAATGCATTTCTGAAATGTGCCAGGTTTTCTTAAAATTGACTTTCCTGCTGGGCAGCCAACCTTGGACCCCAGTCGGTTCCTTTTATAAAAATACTTTTATCAATTTGGAACTCCCTTTCCCAGATGATGAGTATAACCGGAATGCCTGGGAAAGCTCTCTGGAGAAGCACAGCACTGCGGATTGCCTGGACGTAAAAGAACTGGCGGGTAAGTTTATTTTCACACCCGGACAGGTCCGCGATGCTTTTAATATGGCCAGGAATCTTGCTTATTGGAATTCCGGCGACCCGGCAATTACAGTAGGCGACCTTTATACCGCCTGCCGGAGGCAGTCAAATAACAAGCTTGATGAACTTGCTTTGAAGATCCCTTCAAAGTATACCTGGGAAGATATCTTTTTGCCCGGAGATCAGATCGAATTGCTTCATGAAATCTGCAAGCAGGTAAAACACCGCCACACTGTTTTAAACGAGTGGGGGTTTAATCGCAAACTTTCCCGGGGCAAGGGAGTGAGCGTTTTATTTTACGGCACCCCGGGGACCGGAAAAACCATGGCTGCTGAAGTCCTGGCCAATGAGCTGGATCTGGATCTTTTTAAAATTGACCTTGCCCAGGTTGTCAGCAAATATGTCGGTGAGACTGAAAAAAACTTAAAAAGCGTTTTTGCGGAGGCTAAATTCAGCAACTCCATACTCCTTTTTGATGAAGCGGATGCCTTGTTCGGGAAACGATCAGAGGTCAAGGACGCTCATGACCGTTATGCTAATATTGAAGTGGCCTACCTGCTGCAAAAGATGGAGGAATATGACGGTATTGCAATTCTGGCCGCCAACATGAGGGCAAATTTGGATGAGGCTTTTATTCGCCGCCTGCAGTTTGCAGTTGAATTCCCTTTCCCCAATGAAGAATTCAGGGAAAAAATCTGGCTGGGCATGTTTCCTGCAGAGGCGCCTAAAGGCAGCGATATAGACGTGCCGTTTTTAGCCCGGAATTTCAAAATAACAGGCGGAAATATAAAGAATATCGTTCTGACGGCGGCTTTTTTCGCTGTCGAAAAGCGCAGTGCAATTGACATGGAACATCTTATTCTGGCAACTAAACGCGAGCTGCAAAAAATAGGCAAACTCTTCGTCAAGGAAGATTTTGGACAGTACTATGGGTTGATCGCGGATGACAGGAGGCAAACTGGATGAGCGAGTATTCGGTTATCGCAGCTGCAGGAGAGACTTTAATCAGCCTGTTGCGGGAGAATATGAGTGACCTGATCAGTTCCGAATCAATTACCCTGCTCTCACCAGCCGATGTCCAGGGCCAAAATATACGCCTGACCTTGTTTCTTTACAATATTGTGGAAAATCCACATTTAAAAAACCAGGGGGCGCCTGATGTCGATCCCTCCAGACACAGGTATCCCCCTCTGGTTTTTGATCTGTATTACTTACTCACGACCTATGCTTCCAGCCAAATCCCTGATTTGACCGAGCGAACTTTGGAAGAACACCGCATTTTAGGAAAAGCGATGAGTGTTTTATATGACAATGCAATCCTGTCAGGTTCGATCATGCGGGGCAGCCTCAGCGGAAGCGAAGAGGAACTGCGGATCATGCTGAATTCCTTATCCCTGGATGATTTAAACAGGATTTGGACTTCGTTTCCGAATTGTTCGTACAGGCCTTCGGTGAGTTACCTTATAACACCAGCTGTTATTGATTCAAAACGGGAAACTGCAATCAGCAGGGTGCTGACGCGTGACTTGCGCTACTACACGCCGGGAGCATGAAAATGATTAAACTTCAAAACTGTATCGAAGTTGAACGGATATGTAAACGAGTTTCCTTCGCAGTCTGGCTGCAGGACGATTACACAGCGCAGGCAAAGCCTGCCGGACAGGTAACAGTAATACACGCCGGCGCCGTCGGCAAGGCAACCTATAGTCCGGGCGGTTATTATGTTTTTACGGATTTGACGGCGGATGACGTGACTATAGCTGTTGAAGCTGAACACTATCTAAGAGCTGAGGCTCTTTTGAAGATAAGTTCGCTTGACCAGGCACTTCCGGTCAGAAACATCACTTTAATTCCGGACAGTTCTTACCCCTCCCCGGCCGGCGCAACGCTGCTCCGCGGAACGGTATCTGATTCAAATGGAAAAGCATTGCCGGAAGCTGAAGTCGCAGCTGTGTTTATGCTCCCCGAATCTTCTGCAAAGGCCAGAATAGGCAACGGAGGCTGTGCTGCAGGTGACCTGTCGATCAACCTGGCCAATCTAAGCGGATTGCTGACAGCAGGTGATACCCTGCTCATTCAGGATCCAATCACTGCATATGCGGAAATCTGCAGGATTGCCGACCCCCTGCCGGCAGACTTGTCCGATCCGTATAATATTGCCGGACTGCTAAAGCACAGCCATTCTTCGGGCACACCTTTATACCTGATGAAAGCTGACATCAATTTAAACACCAGAACTGCCGAATCAGGGGAATTTGTTGTTTATTTAAAACAGCCGGTAAAAAAAAGAGAACTGCTTGTCAGTCTGGAAATATCCTGTCCGGGCTTTCAAATAAACAGGCGGGAGGTACAAATTTTTGAAGGGAGTTCAACCTCGCTGGGGGTGATCTCACTTAATCCAGTGTCTTAAGAAACAAACATAAGGAAGATCAATGCCTTAGCAGTTGACCTCCCTAATGCAAGTTAACTTTCAATAAAGTTTACGGAAAAAGGGGGAAATGATAATGCCGGAATATTTATCACCTGGTGTCTATGTAGAAGAAATTGAAATCGGGGCAAAACCTATCGCTGGCGTTTCCACCAGCACAGCCGGATTTTTAGGCGAGGCTGAGCGTGGTCCCACAACACCGCGTCTTGTAACAAGCTGGCTTGACTATCAGAGAGTTTTCGGGAGCTATTTCGGTGCTGATAAATACCTCCCCTATTCGGTGCAGGGCTTTTTTGACAATGGAGGACAGCGCTGCTACATAAGCAGGGTTGTCAAAACAGGCGCCGCCACAGCTTCACTCAAATTAAAAAAAGGCACTGCCGACGCTCTGACGATAGAGGTTGTAGGCGAAGGGTCATGGGGGAAAAGGGTAGCGGTAAAAGTTTCAAAAGGGACATTCGGCGGTTTTAAATTAAGTGTATTTTACTGGCAGGAAGCGCCGTCCGTTTTATTTGATCCGGAAACGAATACAACAACCAAACCAAGGACGGCAGTTGTGGAAATCTTTGACAACCTTTCGATAAATGAATCTTCATCCGACTACTTTGTAAAAAAGGTGAACGGCATTTCCAATCTGATTAACATCTCCAGGAAAACCGGCGATTCAGGCGAGATTCCGGACGTCTTGTCAGTTACCTTGCTCCAACAGGGTGATGACGGCACAGGCAGTCTTGTCCTGGCTGATTACGTACGGAGCGACACCAACGAGCCCGGCAAGCGCAAAGGTTTGACAGGATTTGCCGAGGTGGATGATATATCAATCATCTATTCACCAAATGCACAAGCCATTGCCGGCCTTGTCGGGTCCTTAATTACCCACTTCAGTTAATTCTTTTTTACAGACTAAGGAAATGACAACCGTAATCAATCAGCAGATAAAAACATATTCTTCTGCCCGCCGGGAAAACAAATACAGAGATAACGACGGTCACGAACAGTCCGTTTCCGGTAAACGAGACCTGCTGATTGGCAATTTCCGGCTGCCGGTTATCCGGAACACCGGTAAACTTTATGAAAGCAATATTGTGAAAGGCAGCACAAGTAACAAGTCCGGATTACAGGACAATAATTACGGAGTTAACGGCGATCATGGACCGTCTGTTTTCAACAACCTGGATTCGCTTATTAAAATAAGTAATTTCCGGCCGTCAGCCGTTTTTAACAACGGGAAACTCTATGCTGCTGACGGCAGGAAAAACAGTAAAAGCGGCAAATCCGGATCATCCCACAACAGGTTTGGTTTTCTGAAAGCAACTGCCGGTTTCAGCATACCCGGTGAAAGAGAAAAGGCATCCGGGTATAGGAAGGTAAAATACCCTGATGTCAAGCAGGATCAGGAAAGCGACTTTGAATTCCTGACCAGGTTGGCCCAAAGGAATCATTTTGAGTTTTTTGTTTTCGGCAGGACTTTATACTTCAGGGCGCCGGCCAATGACGAAGATCCGATCCTTTCTCTGGAATGGGGGAAAACATTAATCAGTTTTTCGCCGGAGTTGGATCTTACCAATCAGGTTTCAGAAGTTGAAGTAAGGGGCTGGGATGTCACAGCCAAAAAAGAAATCACCGGCACGGCCAAGAAAGGCGATGAACAGGGAACAGACAGCGGGAGAAAGACCGGCAGCGAATTGATCCAAAACGCATACAATACGAAAATTATTGAACATATACGCCTGCCCCTTTTTTCCCAGGAAGAAGCCGACCGGATGGCCAGGACAATCCTGAACAGGCACGCGGAAGGACTGGTCAAAGGGGCCGGCCAGACAATAGGAATACCTGAATTGCTGGCCGGTAAAAACATTGAGCTGAAGGGCTTGGGAACTAAATTCAGCAAAGCGTATTACATAGAGAGTACAAGTCATGTTATCAGCGGTTCAGGATACCAGACAACTTTTAACGTTAAGTCCAGCGGTTAAATGTCAATAGCCAATTGGGGGAAAGTTTTTAAAAAAGTGCTGGTATTTGCTTAAAAAAAGCAAAAAGAAGGAACACCTCAAT
>JBAZGB010000037.1:0-26795 GCA_041653135.1 Eubacteriales bacterium
TTTGGGTATACCTTCCCCCTCCCCATAAAAGGGGATTTTTGAAGTGTATATTCAGTTCCACAATCATCATGGTGATGACCCTGGAAACAACGAACATAATACCTGGGGGAAGCAGGGGGACGGACTTTTTGCTTCCTTGTTTAAACACAAGAAAATTTTTGTCCTTATTGTAAATACGAAAATTATATCGCCGGCAGGGACACATATTGCATCTTTACGGACAACCTGGGCTCGACAGTCTCAACCTTTGGCAAAACAAACGCAAAATTTACATATGAAGCATATGACGAATTCGGAAACATTACCGCCGGAGGTGGCGCCACCCGCTTTACCTTCACAGGCGCAGCGTATTTTTCCGGCCCGGGACTTTACCAGATGGGCGCACGGTTTTATAATCCAACTATAGGCCGGTTTATAACAAGAGATACATATGAAGGCGATATCTACCAGCCCTGGACACAAAACCTTTACACATATTGCAACAACAACCCGGTAAATTATGTGGATCCGACAGGGCATATTCCAATTAGGGAATTGGCTAGATCCATTGACTCTAAAGCTACTGTTACATTCAATAATGTTGCTTCTCACCTAATTTGACGGCGCATTTTTCTCCGACAATGGCGGTAGAAGTGTAACGACAAGCCGTCAATATAACGAGAAGTCAGCCGTCAGTAAAAGATGTACATGCTGTAATACTTTATCTATCCAAATGAAGGTGGCCATGTGGCTGAAGCGGGATTTGAATGGAATACACCCGCGACTAATGAAGATATTCAGGTATTTGAAAAGGAGAACAAAATTATTTTGCCGGATGGTTATAAAGAGTTTCTTCTGATATCAAATGGAGCTTTATTGTTTAAAGATAATGAATATGGGCAATGGGGATGTAAGGAGATGGTTGTATTTGGACAATATAATACACAAAAACCGTTCCCCCTGACAAGAGGGCTACAGGAAATTGATAAGCTGACAACGAAATTGCTGGTTGATTCCATAGCATGAAAGAAATATAATATGGTTAGAATATTACTATGAGGAGTTGATTCCATGCAGATTAAACCGTCCGCAAGCATCCGGCAAAATTACAATGAAATTGCGGCCTTATGCAAGTCCACAGGTGAGCCGGTGTATCTTACCAAAAACGGCAAGGGTGATCTCATGGTAATGGATATAGAGTCGTTTATTCGCCGTGAAAAAATGCTGAAGCTGCGGGAAGAACTGCTGGCCGTTGAGGAAGACCGTCTGGCAGGCCGTGCCGGAATGACGCCGGATGAACTGGACAGCTATTTGGAAGGCATCATTGACGAGGTGGAGCATGGAAAAGAAACATCAAAATAAGGTGATTGTTTCCGATCGCGCCCGTCAGATGCTGGCGGGCCACATTCTTTTTCTGGCACAAAAAAGTCCCTCTGCTGCCCGCAAAGTGAAAAATGACCTGACTGACGCCATCCGTTCACTGCATCAAATGCCGGAGCGCTGTACATTTCTGGAAGCCGATTTTATCCCGCCAAATAAATATCACAAGATGTTAGTGGAAAAATGGTATTTGATCCCGTATCAGATTAAGGATCAAACGGTATATATTGAATACATCGTGGATTGCAGACAGGATTATGGATGGTTGGTACGGTAGAGCCAACAACAAAACAACAACCTGCACTTTTGACAAGATTGGTAATATGCTCACCTCAAGGGAGAGTGACAAGCGAACGGTTATTACGGCATCCTAAACGAATCGCTTCCCGAAGGAAGCAAAAAGAACGTCCCCCGTGCTTCCCCCCGTGCGAAGGAAGCAAAAAGAACGTCCCCCGTGCTTCCCCCGTGCTTCCAAAGTCCCTTTGTGGCGGCTTACCTGCCTGTGAGTTCAACTTTGGCCAGTGGCGTATATATCGGGCCCCGGCGGTTGAGTTCACTCTGCATCAGGTCCATGGATTTTATTTTTAAACTGCCAAACTGCTCAATGCCGGGGCTCATTTCGTTCACCTTCGCGACAAGCGTTTCCGAACCTGCCCCGGAGCGCAAGCGGGCAAGTGTCAGGTGCGGCGAGAAAGGCCGCTTTTCCAGCGGAAACCCCAAAGTCAAATGGGCCCTGTTGATCAGCTCATAGCTTTTCTGAAGACTGCCCAGTTCTTCCTGCAGGCCGACCCAGAGCACACGGGGCCGCGCGGCGCCGGGAAAAAACCCCATTCCGAGCGGACGGACTGTAAATGCAGGAACGCCGGCCAGGGCAGTTTTTACCGCGTTCACGAGGTCAGGCACGGCTGATACTTCCACATCGCCCAGAAACTTGAGTGTGAAATGAAGGTTTTCTTCCTCAACCCACTTTATATCGCAGGGAATATCCCTTAGTTTCAACTGTATGCCGGAAAGTTTCTTCTTCGTCTCAACAGGTAGATTAACAGCCCAAAAAAGGCGCAGCTTCTGCACTCAAAGCCACCTCCAATAAAAAATAACTCCTTTAAAAAATAACTCCTTGCTTTTATTTTATCAAGAAAATAAGGTTAAGAACAGTAAAAGAACCCTGCTTAACAGGGTTCCCGTCATTTATTTTCCTGTAAATATTTTGCCTGTAAATTAATCAGCTTCCCGGCAGGGGATTTTTGGCCGGGCCGTAAATCCCGGTAAGTGTCGCTGTTGTTATTGCCTGCGGAAGCACTGCCTTGACAAATTCGGTATAATCGGCCGCCGGTTGAATATCAATGCTTTCAGTTTTTAAAGCGTAAAGGGTGAATACATACCTGTGCGGGGCATCGGGCGGCCATGGCCCGGCGTATCCCCTCGGGTAATTGGGCACATTAAACGATGTAATAAAGTCGCTGTTTATATCAACCGCTCCTTCCGGCAGTTTCCCGCCCGGGCTGGCGCCTTCGGGAAGGTTGTCAACCGAAGCTGGAATATTGCAGACCATCCAGTGGACAAGGACACGGGGAAAATTGAAGAACGCCGGCACATCTGGATCGGTCATTGTCAGAGCGAAGCTTTTCGTCCCCTTGGGAGCATCTTCCCATGATAACGGCGGCGATACAATGCTCATTTCGGTAAAATTCTCAGGAATTGTTCCACCATCTGCAAAAGCTGAAGACTTGAGCGTAAACATAATATTACTTACCTCCTAAAAATAAAATATTTTTTGCCCAAATATTTTTGCCCAAAATTTTTTTATCTAAAACTAAAAAATATTATATTAGATTTTTCAAAATTAATTCAAGCGAAATTTGTAATATATTGTCGAATGATGATTTAAATTATAAAAATATCTTTAAAATATCTTAAAATATCTTAAAATGTCTTTCCCAATATACCCGTTAAATGTATAATGAAATTGCATTTTGCTAAATATTGCCTTTTGGAGCCCAACATATGCTGGCCACCGTTAAAAGCACAGCTCTTACAGGCCTTGATGGACATGTCATCCAGGTTGAAGTTGACGTTGCCAACGGACTGCCCTGTTTCGACCTCGTAGGTTTGCCTGATCCTGCGGTCAAAGAGTCGCGGGACAGAGTAAGGGCAGCCATCAAAAATTCCGGGTTTCAATACCCCCTCCAGCGGATTACTGCAAATCTGGCCCCTGCGGATATACGCAAAGAGGGACCCTTATACGATCTGCCCATTGCGGTCGGCATCCTTGCCGCCACTGAACAGATTGAGCCTGCTGCCCTCCCGGAATATATTCTAATTGGCGAGCTTTCCCTGAACGGGAGCCTGCGCAGGATAAACGGCGTTCTGCCGAACACACTGGCCGCCAGGGCAGGGGGGTTCAGTAAAATAATCGTCCCGTCTGAAAATGCTGCTGAAGCCGCGCTGGTCCATGACGTCAGGGTTTATCCGGTTGAAAATCTTGAACAGCTTGTCCGCTTCTTAAGAGGAGAGGAAGTCATTCCCGCTTACCAACTGGATATTTCACAACTAAGCGCTGCAAGAGAAACGGCTGCTGAGGATATGACCGACGTCCGCGGCCAGGCTGCGGCCCGCCGCGCGCTGGAAGTATCTGCCGCCGGAGGCCATAATTTGCTCATGCTGGGAAGCCCCGGCTCCGGAAAGACAATGCTGGCCAGGCGTCTGCCGAGTATTTTGCCGGATCTCTCATTTGAGGAATCCCTGGAAGTGACCAAAATATACAGCCTGGCCGGCATGATCAAACCCGGCCAGCCCCTGGTCATACAAAGGCCTTTCCGTGCCCCGCACCACAGCGCATCATCAGTTGGTCTTGTCGGAGGGGGAAGGCATCCGCGCCCGGGAGAGATCAGCCTTGCCCATAACGGTGTTTTATTCCTTGACGAACTGCCCGAATTTCCCAGGGATGCCCTGGAATCGCTTCGCCAACCGCTGGAGGACGGCATAATAACAATATCACGCGTCAGCAGCGCGGCCACTTTTCCCGCCAGGCTGATGCTGGTTGGCGCAATGAACCCCTGCCCCTGCGGTTATTTCGGCGATCCTACACACGCCTGCTCCTGTACCCCGTATCAGATCCAAAGGTATATCAGCCGCATTTCCGGCCCCTTGCTTGACCGGATAGACATCCACCTGGAAGTCCCGCGCCTGCCTTACCTGGAACTGGCGGAAGAAAAACAAAATGAGCCATCCTCCGCAATAAGAGAGCGGGTTATCAAAGCCAGGGAGATTCAGAAAGAAAGGTTCGGCAATAAATTCACATCCTGCAACGCGATGATGAAGCCCCAGCAGGTAAGAAAGCTTTGCGTCCTGAGCAAGGAAGCCAAGCTCCTCTTAAGGGGCGCCTTCACGCAGCTGAACCTTAGCGCACGGGCACATGACCGCATCTTAAAGGTCTCCCGCACTATTGCAGATCTTGGGAACTCCGAACTGATTGAATCAATCCATCTTGCAGAGGCAATCCAATACCGCAGCCTGGAAAGAAAATACTGGTTCGGAGCAAGTTAAAAAGGGAGGAAGACTAATAGAAAAAAACTGGCATGCGCTGGAAATTGGATCACTAAGCCGGGATTTAAAAACCGACCTGGAAACGGGTCTAAATACAGAAGAAGCCATCGGCCGTTTAAAAACTCACGGTCCTAACGCCCTGGAAGAAAAACCCCCCCGCAGCTTTTTTGCAATGATTTTTGACCAGTTCAAAGAGATCCTGGTTTTAATCCTGATTGCCGCCGCTCTTATTTCAGCAGTCATAGGTGAGTGGAAGGACACCATAGTTATCCTGATCATTGTTGTCCTCAATGCTGCAATACAGGTAATCAAGGAAAACAAAGCGGAAAATGCCATAAAAGCATTAAAAGACATGACAAAGCCGTCAGCAAAGGTAATCAGGGGCGGCAATACCTTACAGATTTCCTCGGAGCAGGTAGTCCCGGGCGATCTGGTTTTAGTTGAAGCAGGCGACTCTGTACCGGCCGACTCAAGGCTGATCGAAGCTGCTTCCCTTTTTGTTGATGAATCCGCTTTAACAGGGGAGTCTGTACCGGCCGAAAAGGATGCAGCTGTAATTAACGCCGGTAATACCGGCCGGTTGGCTGTAGGTGACCGGAATAATATGCTTTTCATGGGCACTACTGTGACCAATGGCCGGGGAAAAGCGCTTGTTGTTGAGACAGGGATGAAAACCCAGTTGGGACGGATCGCCAAACTGCTTGAAACGGCGAAAGAGGAACCGACCCCTCTGCAGCAGCGGCTGGCCGGTCTGAGTAAAGTTTTCGGCATCGCGGCAGGGGCGATAGTGGCCGTCGTGCTTGCTTTGGGGCTGTACCGCGGAATACCGCTGCGTGAAATGTTTATGGTATCCATCAGTCTGGCTGTAGCCGCCGTGCCTGAAGGGCTGCCGGCGGTAGTAACAATCGTACTGGCCCTTGGCGTAACCAGGATGAGCCAGCGCCAGGCTATTATCAGGAGGATGCCGGCCGTTGAGACATTAGGCGCCGCAACGGTAATATGCTCAGACAAGACCGGTACGTTAACCAAAAATGAAATGACCGTTACCGGCATTTTTGTTGCCGACAGCTTATTTCAGGTAACCGGAAGCGGTTATGAGCCGGAAGGCAGATTCCTGGACAAGAATGGCAATGAAATGTCCTTTAGGGAAATGTCCTCTTTGGACACAAATTTGAATTTGCTCCTGTTAGGCGGGCTTCTAAACAGCGATGCCCAGCTGCAGCAGACGGATACAGGTTATCAAGTAGTCGGCGATCCTACCGAGGGAGCGCTGATTGTTGCCGCTGCCAAAGCAGGCATAACAAAAAAAGAAGCTGAAACAAAATATCCCCGGTTAGCTGAGATACCTTTTGATTCCATCCGTAAAATGATGACCACGTTCCACCTTCTAAACGGAACTGTTCAGTCCTTTACCAAAGGAGCGCCGGATGTGCTGCTGGCCTGCTGCAGCGGGGTACAGACGGCGAAAGGACCTGTTCCTATGGACGAAGACATCCGCAAACACCTCCTGGAGGTTAATTCCGGGTTTGCGTCGCAGGGGCAAAGGGTATTGGCCCTGGCAATCCGGCAGTGGCCAGAAGTAAAGCAGGACTATCCAAAGGAATCAGAAACGGCGGAGCGGGATTTGACCTTTATCGGCTTCTACGCCATCCAGGATCCTCCCCGGCCGGAGGCCAAAGAAGCGGTTGCGGTAAGCCGTGAGGCAGGCATCCGTTCAATAATGATCACAGGCGACCACCGGGATACCGCAATAGCTGTCGCTAAAGATGTAGGCATCCTGCAGCCGGGCGACGAGGCGCTGACCGGCGACCAAATTGAACAGATGGGCGAAGAAGGGTTGAAAGAAATTGCCAATAAAGTCTCCGTTTATGCCAGGGTATCACCCGAGCATAAATTGCGCATCGTCGGCGCTCTGAAACATCACGGACATGTCGTGGCCATGACCGGTGACGGCGTGAATGACGCCCCGGCTCTGAAAAGGGCCGACATCGGGGCGGCAATGGGAATCAGCGGGACCGAGGCAGCCAGGGGGGCCTCGGATATAGTGCTGCGGGATGATAATTTTGCCACCATTGTTAAAGCGATCGAGGAAGGAAGGACCATCTATAATAACATACGCAGCAGCGTACATTTTCTGCTTTCCTGCAACACGGGAGAAATTATAACTATCTTTGTCGCCTTATTGCTGGGTTTGGGGAACCCCCTGACGCCTATCCAAATATTATGGATGAACCTGGTCACGGACGGGGCCCCTGCTTTGGCCCTTGGGATGGAACCACCCTTAAAAGGCATCATGAAGAGGCCGCCGCGCAATCCCCGGGAAGGCCTGTTTGCCGGGGGTATGGGCGCCAAAATACTCTGGCAGGGCTCTGTTATAGGGGCTGTGTGCCTTGTCTGTTACTTTATCGGCCTGCATCAAGGACTGCCGGTAAAACAGGTCCATACCATGGTTTTTGCAACCATGTGCATGTCCCAGATGGTCCATTCCTTCAACGTCCGGAGTCTGGATCAGTCGCTTTTCAGCATAGGCTTCTTCACAAACCGCAGTCTTGTCCTCGCCAATGCGCTTTCCGCTGCGGCATTGTTTTTAGTAATCTTCGTCCCTTTCCTGCGTGACATATTTGGAACCGAACAGCTCCGGCTTAATAACTGGCTGCTTGTAACCGGCTTGAGTATTGTACCGTTAATTGCAGTCGAAATAAGCAAAGCGCTCGGAAAGGTATTTGTTATCAAAACACCAAATAGTTTCTAAGAGAAGCCTTGTCAACCTAAGCTCAGAAATACTTTATCTTGCCGGCGCACCGGTTAAAAATAGTTCGCGCGCCTCGTGTACTTCCACAGGCTGAAGAAGAAGCTGCCTGGCGCAAAACTTAAGGAAACCCGCTGTAGAACGCTGCGCAAGCGGCAGCAGCACCGCGGTAACCTGCTGGTAATCATTAAAAGAGCGCAGCCTGCCGTAGTATTTTATGGCAAGCCGGGCATTTTCGATTATCCAGTCCTGCGGTGTATCGCCATGATCATATATTCCCGCCACCTGGACCTTGAACTGGAGCTTCCTTTTCTCCACCCAGTTTTCGTAAGCCTGGTGGCCGTTGCAAATTATACAGGAGGCGTGGTGGGGAACGCAGGCGTCCTGTACAAGATGCGAGGCGGCCCCAATCATGAACATAGCCTTATTGTAATTGCCGCGCTGCCAAAGGCTGAAAGCCTTTATATGATAATCCGCGCACCTCTGGGCCGAACTCGCCCAGGGCCAGATGCCGCGCCCGGTGTCCGGGTTGTAATGATGGCTCGTGCTTCGCCAGCCCTTATCCGCCCAGACAACTCCCTTATCCAGATCGTTGGCGAACTGGTTGAACAACCTTGCTTCACGTTCATATCCGTCATTTTTCAAAATAATGCGCCCCTGGCGGTTGCAAAAGATATGCGTCGTGCTCGCTCCCCAAATCTGCCTGGGGATTGTAATCAGCGCAGCACAAAGAGGAATGCTCATTAAAGGATCGGCCAGGCTCGAAAAAGAAAAAAAATCCAACTGTTCACCCGCTTAACGCTTTAAGTACAAGCTGTTGTATGAAAACATCATATAGAATGCCCCGCCTAATGTCAACCAAAGGGTAATTTTTCGTGCTTATCTTGCAAATTCCATTTTCTCCGGTTAAAATGATAAAAAATAGCAGAAATGGAGCTTTTGCTTTGAAGAAGGTTGTCAGTGTAAGCCTCGGTTCATCCACAAGGGACCACAAAGTACAGGTGGAACTGCTCGGGGAGCAGTTTGAAATCAGCCGGCTGGGAACAGACGGCGACATGGAAAAGGCAATCGGCGTCTTAAAAGATTTAGACGGCAAAGTAGACGCAATCGGCCTTGGAGGAATCGACATTTACCTGTACGCAGGCAAAAAACGCTACGCCATAAAAGACGCCCTGAAAATGGTCAGGGCTGTCAAACAAACTCCGGTTGTAGACGGAAGCGGCCTTAAGAATACACTGGAGCGCCAAACAATTGCTTACCTGAAAGAAAACACCGATCTTTTGCCTGCCGGGACACCGGTTTTGATGGTCAGCGGGGTGGACCGGTTCGGCATGGCTGAAGCGCTTGTTGAAGCCGGCTGTGACGTCACTTTTGGAGATATTATTTTTGCCCTGGGCATCCCCTACCCGATACGGTCACTGTCAAAACTGGAAAAACTTGCCCGCGCCCTGCTGCCCATTATTACCAGAATGCCCTTTAAAATGCTCTATCCCACGGGAACAAAGCAGGAAAAGGCCAATGAAGACAAGGTAAAAAAATACAGCGCCTATTACCAGAACGCAAGGGTAATCGCGGGCGACTTTCACTTCATCAGGCGCTACCTGCCGCCGCTTACCGGCCAGGTAATCATCACGAATACCACAACGCCTAAAGACGTAGAATTCTTAACCCAAAAGGGCGCCGGTTACCTGATTACCTCAACCCCCGAGTTCGAGGGGCGTTCATTCGGCACAAATGTAATTGAAGGCGTGCTGGTATCAATTCTAAAAAAACCCTGGGATCAGATAAAGCCGGAAGAATATGTGAAACTTCTTGAAGAACTGAATTTTACGCCACGCTTTAAAAAATTACGTTAAGGTGTATAAAAATGAAGCGGCTGAACAAGCTCTCCCTGCTGATTATAATATTGTGCTCTCTGTCACTGTTGGCCTATGCCGGATCTTGTTATAGGGAATTGTCGAAAAATGGGCAAACTCCTGCTGCAAATGAAACAGGCGGCATAAAAAGTATTCTCCCTTTTATCCCCTGGCCGCATTCAGAAAAAAGCCGGGATACAGGCGCCTCAACAGTTAAACCGGGAACGGGTGTCCAAACGCCTTCCGGCGCCGCAAGCGGAGACGCGGATAAAGAGAAGGAAATCCAGGCGTATTATACGAAAAAACTTGTCGCTGTTGCATCCGGCTACCAACAAAAACTGAACAGCCTTGTTGCAGCGGGGTGGAGCGAATACGAAAAAGTCCGGAAAAACGAAGCAGAAGAGTCCCTGATCAGCCTGGCCCGGAAGTACCTGTCCGCCGGACATGCGCTGGAAGCGCAGTGTGATGCGGAATTTTACCCGATACTGGACGAGTATAAAGCTGAACTTGAGAAGAATTCCCTTTCCCAGGCCGCCGCAGTAAACGCCGGCCGGGAATACAAAAACGCCAAGGCAGCCAGGAAAAAACAGGTCCTGTCGTCCGCTGCAAAATACATCGGGCTGCCGTAAAACATAAACTGGAGGACCAAAGTTGGATTACGATGTTATAGTTGCAGGGGGCGGACCGATCGGCTGCTCTGCGGCAAGGGACATTGCCGAACAGGGCTACCGGGTTCTTATCCTGGAAGAGCATAAGAAGATAGGGGAACCTGTCCAGTGCTCCGGGTTGATTAGCGAAAGGACTTTTGAGATCTCACGGGTTTCTGATCATCTAATCCTGAACAAGCTGAAAGGAGCAATTGTTTACGCTCCAAACAAGAATGTCCTGGCCCTTCAAGGAGACAAGGTTTACGCTCTTGTTGTCGACAGGGGGGCATTCGACAGGGACCTTGCCGGGCAGGCCGCCGGAGCGGGAGCAAAAATCTATCACGGCAAAAAATTTATTTCATTTGACTACTTAACTGACGGACTTATCGTAAATACAACATCGGGAGAAGAAAAAGGCTGCGCTTTTACCTGCAAGCTGTTAATCGGCGCGGACGGCTATAATTCTGCAGTAGCCAGGCATTTAAATCTTCCGGCGGCGCAGGAGAAAGTCAGTCTGTTTGCAGCGGAGGTTTCCTTGCCCGGCTTCGGCGGCCAATTAGCCCATATCTTTCTTGACCGTCTGCTGGCCCCCGGCTGGTTCGGCTGGCTTATGCCGGTAAAAAAGAACCTGGCTAGGGCGGGAATAGGCTGCTCTCCTTTAATGAACAGTGACTGGAGAGAAAGCCCGCGTCTTTTATTTGAAAAAATGGCGGCTAAACACCCCGTCTTTAAGGGTTTGGAAGTTCTTAAGACTACAGGCGGCATAGTACCCATCGACTACCTGGAGAGGACCTATGACACAAGAGTGCTTCTTGCCGGAGACGCCGCTTCTCAGGTAAAGCCAATCTCCGGAGGAGGCCTTTACCTGGGACTGAAGGGAGCATCCTTCTGCGCGGCGACTGCCGTAAAAGCGCTGCGGGAAAATGATTTCAGCAGGTCTTTTCTTAAAGCCTACCAGAATGCCTGGGACGAGGATTTCGGCCTGGAAATAAAGTGCGGTTTGAAACACAGGGAAATATTTTTAGACATGGACAACCGGGAGATAGAATTTCTGATCGGTTTCTTAAATAAGCCATCCTGGCGGAATACAATCCTGAAATACGGCGACATTGACTACCATTCACGGCTGGCCGCCAAACTCTCCCTGGCGCAGCCATGGGCGAACCGCTTTTTGAGCAGCGGTCTAAAAATGCTGCTGCGGGGATTGAAACATACTGTGGAAAGCAACTGACCGGGCAAAAAAAAAGCCCCACCACGGGGTTTATTAGCCACTATCTGCCTTTTGGTCTAATCAACTAGAGTATATCTATTATTTTAGTTACAACGATAAAACCAAAAACGATCAGCAGGGGTATAATCGCAGCATTCAGAACGTTGTCGAATGCCCCGGCATAACTTACACTGCCGCCTTTACCCAGCTGCACATCCTGCGCACCCGCCAATTCCTTGGCAATAAGCATGAAAATAAGCGCCAGGGTTGCAAAAAGCCCCAGCCCCGCTGCCATGGTTGTGCTGGCAATAGTGGTTACCGTGGTGGAAGTAACTGTGGAGATCATTTCTGAAGACCCCCTTTTTTTATTTCTACATCTGCCACTTTTTTGTTTTCGACATACTATTATAAAATCCTCCAACATTTTCTTCTGTTGTATAAATAATTAAAAAAAGTATGGCCAGATCAGATACAGGCTGATATTGGTAATTCCGTGGGCGATTGCCACGCCAATAATTGATCCGGTCCGCTTAACAATCAGCGTAAAGTATACTGCAACGGCGAAAACGAAAACCACGTCAATAAGGGATAAGTGCGTTATATGCAGGGCGGCAAATACAAAGCTGATCAGAAATATTGAACTTATCGGGCTCAGAAAATCAGCTGCAGCCCTGTACATAATTCCACGGAAGACAACTTCTTCAGTAAATCCCGTACAGATCAAAAAAATCAAAGCGGGCAGAATAAACTCGACTGGATTAAAGGTCTTAAATATCGGCTCAGGACGCAAAATAAAGTATTCGGCAATCCCCAACGGTATCCCGGATAGGAATGTTAAGATGTGGATAAAAGTGTTTCTTCTTAAATTTCCCCATCTTAGCCCCATATCGGCCAAACTGTAACTGTTTAACCGGGCAACTACAAAAGCGCCGGCCAAAAGGGGAAAACTTACCGCAGCGTACCAGTATATCCTCGGCAAATGCGCCAGCGGCAGAGAAAGGCTCAGTATTCTAATCAACGGTCCGAGTATAAACGCTATATACAATTTCGAACGCGGCTTTTCATAAGCAACTGCAGAGCTAATCAGTAGAACGGCTAAAATCAGCATATGCAAAACAATGCCGTACCATGGTTTAACTGTGACTAACAACTCGGCGACTGCCATTTCCAAAGCAAAGAGCCACGGGTAGATTTTATCTATTTTTTCTTTTAATATCGAAACCTGTTCCTGCCCGTTTAAAGCCCGGACTGCTTTTTGGTTCATCTTATTCTCATTTCTGTATTTTTTACCCGTATACATCTGCAGTAACTGAAGACTTATTATTATCTGTGTTGTAGACTTTATCTGTTACAGATTTGATAATTTTGCCTTATAATTTGTTGACTTCGCCTGGTGTTTCGCTAACTTCGCCTGGTGACTCGCTGACTTCGCCTGGTGTTTCGCTAACTTCGCCTGGTGTTTCGCTAACTTCGATTGGTGACTCGTTGTCTCCACCTGGTGACTCGTTGTCTCCACCTGGTGACTCGTTGTCTCCACCTGGTGACTCGTTGACTTCGCCTGGTGTTTCGTTAACTTCGCCTGGTGACTCATTAACTTCGATTGGTGACTCATTAACCTCTCTTGGTGATTCGTTGGCTTCGCCTGGTGTTTCGTTAACCTCGCCTGATACAGATAAGGCCGAATTCACCCATAGATGAAGAGAGCGATAAGGATTTTTATCTCCACTGCGGTAAAGCAAAAATTCAACCTTCACATTTTCTTTCGGTTGGCTGATCGAAAAATCAACTTTTTCCTCCCATTTTGTTCCGTCAGCCAGGAAAACAGGGCCGATCTTTTTCTTCAGATTGCCATTGATAACAGTATTAACATAGTATTTTTCTTTTGAGTATTCGTGGTTGACAATACCCAGGATTACAAATCCCTTTTCGTTTACGCCCAACTCCCTCGGGTAACCTTCGGCCTTTCCGCCTGTCCCTAAAATATAGAATTCGGTAAATTTCTCCCCAGCTTTAGGTGTTGAAATTACATAGACGATGCTCCCAATTGCAATAAGAATTGCAATCACAAGAAGGACGGAAAGGAGTTTGTCCATCTTGGACAGCACATTCAACTGCGGAATATTAAACTCAAAAGAAGGGTAATAACATTCCTCTTTTGAAAGTTTTTTACGCCGGAAGAAAGCTACTCCAGACATAATAACTATAAAAACAATTAACGAAATAAGAATGGGAATTAAACGGATGCCGAACGGTGTATAATTAAGCGCCAGGCCTATAAGAGGAACAACCGCAATACTCAAACCGAAGCTCAGGGCAACGCGCTCTATGCCGTCCAGGTCATCCTTCTTTACAAACAGCGCCGCTATAAGCACATATCCGGGAAAAAAGAGCACAAAAGACAATCCCAGGATAATCCGCAGTGTCCTCAAATCTGCAATAAAAATAACAATTGCCAAAGCAATTGAAGCTATAATTATATATATGAGATCGTTATGCAAAACAAATTTCTTATTTGACATTTTGATATGCTGTCCAGATTCTAAAAGTTGATTTTATTAAATTTGCTTAAGTGACAAAACCGAATATTCTAAAATATTATGATCCTCAGAAATGATGGTAACACAACTCATATCCATAAATCAACTATAAATACCTACTCACCGACAACAGCGTCAACTGACATCAAAAGACACCCAACGAATAGAGACAGGATAAACAACTAAACGGAAGGATTCATGTCTATAGATTGGCGGAAATGGCGATATAACAGAGAAAAAAATGCAGGGCAATTTAATTTTAACAATCGACATTATTCGACATTTTATCCTATTTACATCTAAAATATAACATGTTAAAATTGTATAAATTTAATAAAAACTTCTAGCTCAGGGTAAAACCGTCGAAAGACGGTGACACAGAGCCACGGGTCTACAGCTTACAAGCAATGATGGCCGGGTTGCCTGGAAGTAATTTTTATTTGTAAATTTTACTTTACCTGTCATTGCGCGTGGCTACTGACAGGTTTTTATTTTGCCCAGGTTTTAAAATGATTAAGCTTCTTAACGAGTCCGGAACTTCTTTTTACGGTAAGTTGTTACGGCGTAATATAAGTAGAGTAGAAGTGATCTCTCTACTTATGTACATAAACCAGATCGTGATATTTGTCACCTGTATTCGATAAATTATGATTATAATTCAAATAATAATAACATTTGACCAAAAGGAAGTACTGGCAGAAAATATATCTTGGAAGAGAAGAGAAGAGAAGAGAAGAGAAACCTGCGCTCGTAAACAGATATTATAAGAGCCAATTCTAATATATCTATTTATGAGAGTTTTGACTTAAGGAAAGCAATTTGTTCATGATTATTTCTGGAAAATATATATTTTCCAGAAATAGCTCTTAAATAATAGCAGCAGTGCCAGCTTATTTAAAAAAAGAAAGCAAGGTGGGTTTTTAGTGAAATCTTTGTCTGTTGTTATTCCAGCTCTCAATGAAGAAAAAGCTATACAGGGCGTAATAAAAGCGATGCCTAAAAAGGAACTAAAATCTTTAGGATACCATACGCAGGTTTTGGTAGTTGATAACGGATCCACTGATAAAACAAGTAAGTTAGCTAAAGAAACTGGCGCTGATGTAATCTTTGAACCCCGAAAGGGTTATGGGAGAGCTTATAAAACAGGTTTTGCTGCAGCAGCAGGAGAAATAATCGCTACCGCAGATGCTGATCAAACTTATCCTATAGAAACTATTCCTCAACTAGTTAAATTGCTCAATAAGGAGAAGTTAGATTTTATTACAACAAATAGATTATATGGCTTGAATTCTACAGATGTAATGTGCCTTAGAAATAAAATAGGCAATGGAATATTAAATCTTACCTGCCGTATGTTATACGGTCTTGATTTACAAGATTCACAATCAGGGATGTGGGTTTTCCGAAAAGATTTGTTAAAGGATCTTATCCTTAAATCAGACCAAATGCCTTTTTCAGAAGAGCTAAAAATAGAATGCCTTTACTATAATAAATGCAAGTGGAAAGAAATACCTATTGAGTATAAAAAACGCGTTGGCGAAGTGAAACTTCGTGGCTGGAAGGATGGGTTTCATAACTGGGTTTTTATGACGAGAAAAAGATTTGTGCGTTAAGAAGAGAAGCAAAAATCAACCCGCCTAAATGGGAAATATATACTGCCATACCGCGAAAGGTATAATGCTCCCAGAAACGAGACACAAAAAATTAATTACAATGGACGCATGAACAAGCGCAATCATTATCAGCAGATTACAAAACTAAGGTAGTTTTGGAAGTACTTTGTGAAGAAGCCATAGTCAACGAGATAACCGCCAAGTACCGTATCAGTTCTGTTGTGAAAGCCGCTGGAGGCAGGCGTTTACATGTCCGGAACCTTTTCTGCGACAGCTGTTGCATCGTAATATTAATAGTGATTATTCAAATCCAGAAAAATTTTAAGTTAAAAAAGGAGTAGATTATGGAATCAAAAGAAGAGATAATACAAAGCATCAGGAATTTAACACAAAAATATTTTTTAATAAATAGACAGTCTGATTTCATTCCAGAAAGGACAAAAATTCCTCTAAATGCAGCATCATATGATTGGGAAGAAGCAATAGAAGCATATGAGTCAATACTAACAACACGTGTAACAATGGGTAAAAAAGTAGAACAGTTTGAAACCATGTTTGCAAATTATATAGGTTCTAAATATGCAATTATGGTTAACTCGGGCTCCAGCGCAAATCTTTTAGCATTATCTTTTCTTACAAATCCAGCCCTGAAAGACAGAATCAAGCCAGGAGACGAGATAATTACTCCCGCTGTAACTTGGGCAACAACAGTGTTCCCTATTATTAATTGTGGCGCGACACCTGTTCTTGTTGATGTAGATCTAGAAACTTATAATATAAACGTACAAGAAATAGAAAAAGCCATTACAAACAAAACAAAAGCAATAATGATAGTTCATTTATTAGGAAATCCTTGTGATATGAATAAAATAATGGAGATAGCAAAAAATAAAAATTTAATTGTTATAGAAGACTCATGTGAAGCCCATGGAGCTGAGTATAACGGGAATAAGATAGGAAATTTTGGTGACCTGGCCACTTTTAGTTTTTTCTTTTCTCACCATATAAGTACAATTGAAGGTGGGATGATACTAACAAATAACGAAGAATACGCAGAACTTGCCAGGGGTATGAGAGTTTTTGGATGGATTCGCGATTTGAAAAATAAAGTGGAGATTGCTGAAAAATATCCCGAGATAGATGAAAGGTTTCTCTTTAATAATATGGGTTATAATTTTAGACCTACCGAAATCCAGGGTGGTTTCGGTATTCACCAAATGAGAAAGCTAGAATATTTTATAAATATTAGAAGAGAAAATGCAGAATTTTGGTTTAATGCTTTAAAACAATACTCTGATTATTTATTGTTACATGAAGAAAGAAAAAATACTAGACACGTATGGTTCGGATACCCGATAACTATAAAACCTAATGCGCCTTTTACAAGAAAAAAATTAGTTGATTTTTTGGAAGAAAAAGGATTAGAGACCAGACCAATAATGGCAGGAAATATTGATGAACAGCCTGTTATGAAGTTATATAATTACCGTAAAGTTGGGAATCTAGAAAATTCAAGATTTATTATGAGAAACTCTTTCTTTTTTGGCAATCATCAAGGCATAGGTAAAAAAGAGCGTGAAGCTATTGTTGAATATATAAGTCAATTTATAGAAGGAATAAAGAATATTTGAAACTAAAAAAATAAAGTGTCTATGTTGCAGGAGGTTTCAGGATTATTAGGCAATAATCCTGTTTGTAAATTAATTGAGGCAAACAATAAAGCAATCATCATTGATAATTTTTTGGGGATCAATGGATGGATATCAAAAAGGTTTAAAGGTGTAAGGGAATAACATGAAAATCGTATACATCTACGATGCAATCTATCCATGGATTAAGGGAGGAGCAGAGAAACGAATCTATGAAATATCTAAAAGATTGGTTCAAAGAGGACATGAAGTTCACTGGCTCGGATTAAAATGGTGGGAAGGTGAAAAGGACATTGTAAAGGATGGAATCCATCTTCATGGAATTGGCAAGTGGAATAACCTTTACATTGACGGAAGAAGGTCCATAAAGGAAGGTTTATACTTTGGACTAAAAACCTTGACTGGTCTGCGAGGATATTTTGATGTAATTGATTGCCAAGAGTTTCCTTATTTTCCATGCTTTTTTGCAAAGATATATTCTTTGTTTAAAAAAACTTCATTTATAATCACATGGTATGAGGTTTGGGGAGATTACTGGTTTGATTATTTGGGGAAGAAGGGTATTTTTGGATGGGTTGTAGAAAGATTGATTGCAAAGATACCGCATCTTGCAATTCCAATTTCTGAAAAGATAAAAGAAGATTTGATGTCATTAGGAGTTTCTGAAAAGATTATGCGAGTCGTTCCAAATGGCGTGGATTTCTATAGAATAAAAAAGGCGGAACAAAATAGTGAGAATATTGATGTGATCTATGTTGGGAGATTAATCTCTCATAAGAATGTTGATATCCTACTAAAAGCAATTTCAGAAGTCAGAGAGAAAATTCCAGATATTAAATGTGGGATAATAGGAGATGGTCCAGAGAAAGAAAGTCTTACAAGTCTGAGTAAGAAGCTTGGCTTAGATAATAATGTCATCTTCTTCGGCTTTTTTGAAAGGGACGAGGATGTATACTCATATATGAAAGCATCAAAGATTTTTGTTCTGCCGTCCACAAGGGAGGGTTTTCCAAATACGATTCTTGAGGCAAACAGTTGTGGCTTGCCTGCTATCATTGTTAGACATAAAAACAATGCTGGTGTGGTTGTGGTTAAAGAAGGATATAATGGTTTTATTCAAAATAAATCTCCTGAGGAAATTGCAAAAAGAATTATCTGCTTGCTTCAGGATGAAAATGCAAGGCAGAAGTTAAGTAGAAATGCCTTGGAGTTTGCAAAGATGCACGACTGGGATGTTATAGTTGACAAAATTGAGAGGGTTTATAAGGACGGTGTTTATCAGATATGAAACACGAAATTAAGAATGTGTTAATAACTGGAGCTGCAGGATTTATTGGCAGTCATTTCGTAAAGTATTATATTACGCATGGATATAACGTTATTGGAGTAGATATTAAATCAAAAGATCAGTTTTCAGTTACGAAACCTTTTGAATATATACAGCTAACCTTGCCAGATAATCAGCTTCATAGTCTGATTAGAAAATACAAGCCGGATATTTGTATCCACTGTGCAGGGGGCTCTTCTGTTGGTATTTCTGTTGAAAATCCGTATGAAGATTTTAATTCAAGTGCGTTGGTTACATTTCATTTATTAGAGAGCTTAAAAAAGTTTTCACCTGAATGTAAAATAATATACCCTTCAAGTGCTGCGGTGTATGGAAATCCTATTTCTCTTCCGATATCTGAAAGTTATCCCTTAAAACCAATATCACCATATGGATATCATAAATTATTATGTGAGACTATTTGTAATGAGTTTTTTCAACTATACAATCTTAATATCTATATTATTAGAATATTTTCTGCATATGGCCCTGGCCTACGGAAACAAATATTTTGGGATATTTTTAATAAACTAAAAAAGGGAAATCAATTGGTTTTATATGGCACTGGAAAAGAAACCAGGGATTTTATATATATTGATGATATTGTTAATGCGGTAGATATAATCTTAAATTCCAATGTTAATAGTTATGACATTTATAATATTGCCTCAGGTCAAGAAACCAGCATTCAGGAACTAGCCGGGTTGATTGTAAAAGAACTTAATATTGATATACCAATTGTGTTTAACGAAATAACAAAAAAAGGCGATCCTAAAAATTGGAGAGCGGATATTTCAAAAGTTAGAAATTTGGGATTCGAACCATATATTGGGATAGGAGACGGAATTGCAAGATTGAAGAATTGGTTCAAAAAGGGCGATGGCAAATGAAAATTATTCATGTTTATGATGGACATGAAAGAGTATTTCCGGGACAGGGATCATCTCCATATATTGTGTACAATATAGCAAAGTATACAGCGGAAAAGGGACATGATATAACAGTTTTGGAGAGGAGATGGGAAGGTCTAGAGTACAGAGAAGAGATTGAAGGGATCAAATTTGAGCGATTTGATTTACACTTTTGCTCTTATACTTCTCGCGAGGATCTCCCGCAAGATCTAATCAAAAGCCCTACTGGATTATTACGTCTTATATTGGATAGAACCGAGTTTGCGCTTAAAGCTTTAAGATATTTAAAAAAGAACGATTTTGACGCTATTTTAGTTCATTTGCCTTTTGCTGCATTTATTCTTGTAACTTTAAGCAGGAAATTAAGGGAAAAAATGATCTACGGGGAATTTATAGGCGAGACAAAGAAAAGACTGAAACTTGGCAATCCAAAAGATATACCGCTATTGTTTAAACTTTTTTCACCTGATTTATATTTATTGAAACGAGTTAGAAAAGCAGTAATGCAAAATGAGGGTGTGTTGTTAGAACTCGTTGCTTCAGCCAAAATTGAACCGGAGAAAGCTACAGCTATTTCATTAGGTGTTGATACAAGTGTATTCAATCCAAATATTGATGCAGGCAATATCAAAGAAAAATATGGATTAAATGATAAAACCATTGTACTCTTTGTCAGCACAATAATACCCCGGAAGGGTGTGGAATATTTAGTAAGAGCTGCAAATATAGTGGTAAACCAAATGGGTTGTAAAGATGTGTTATTTTTACTGAAAGGCAGGGTGCCTGAAAAAGAATATCTTAAAATAATACAAACACTCATTGAAGATTATAAACTGGGAGATAATGTTATACTGATGCTGGAGTACATACCATATGAGGATGTAAAGAAATTATATATTGCAAGTGATATCTATGTCTTACCTTCTCTTGAAGAGCCGTGTCCCACATCGTTATTAGAGCCTTTAGCCTGTGGAAAAGCGCTTGTTGGAACTAATGTAGGTGGAATTGTTACAATGATAAAGAATGGCTGGAACGGATTTTTAGTAGAACCTGCAAACGAAGAACAATTAGCAGAAAAGATAAAGTATTTATTGGATCATCCTGAGAAATGGGGAGAAATGGGGAGAAATAGCAGAAAGTTTGCAGTGGAGGAATTTGATTGGAATAAAATTGCGGAGAGATATTTGGAGGTTTATGAGGAGGTTATGAGATGAAAAAAGCGCTGGTCACAGGTATAACCGGACAAGATGGCTCATACTTGGCAGAGCTATTGCTAAGCAAAGGATACGAAGTACACGGCATTATCAGAAGGTCGTCTGCCTTCAATACAGGCAGAATAGACCATATCTATGTTGATCCCCATGATCCGAATGCAAGATTGTTTCTGCACTACGGAGACCTTTCGGATTCTGAGCAAATCTCAAATATAATTTATAACATAAAACCTGACGAGGTATACCATCTGGGAGCACAGAGCCATGTACGGGTAAGTTTTGATGCCCCTGAATATTCTGGAAATGTCACTGCATTAGGCACTACAAGAATATTAGAAGCAATAAGAAGGAGCGGCAATGCTGTAAAATTCTATCAGGCTTCAAGCAGTGAAATGTTTGGCGCATCACCACCACCGCAGAATGAAGAAACGTCATTCAGGCCAAGGAGCCCTTATGCCTGTGCCAAGGTTAATGCATACTGGATGACAAGTAATTACCGTGATGGGTATAAGATTTTCGCCTGTAATGGAATACTGTTCAATCACGAATCGCCGAGGAGGGGTGCGACTTTCGTGACGCGGAAAATCACGAGGAGTATAGCAAGAATTCTTGCAGGGAAAGAGAAATACCTATATTTAGGAAATTTGGATACGAAAAGAGATTGGGGATATGCTCCTGAATATGTGAAATGTATGTGGGAAATGCTCCAAATTGAAGAGCCGGAAGATTTTGTCGTGGGAACTGCAGAAGTTCATTCGGTCAGAGAGTTTTTAGAGGAAGCCTTTTCATATGTGGGATTGGATGTAGAAGAGCATGTTAAGATTGATCCGAAATATTATAGACCATTAGAAGTAGAAGCGTTAATTTCGAATCCTGCAAAAGCAAGAAAAAAGTTAGGCTGGAATCCAAAGATTAAATTTGAAGATTTGGTTAAGATTATGGTAGATGCTGATTTGAGAGCCATAGGCAAAGAGACTATTGGTGAAGGAGATAAAATATTAAAGAAAAAGTTCCCCGAAAGATGGTGGGGAGTGGATTAAAGATGACAAATATCTGCTTTCACAAAAGTGATCTTTTTGAGAAATACGAATGACCGAACAAATCAAAAGATGCATATGATCAAACTGCAGAATACGAAATCCAAGAAGTTAGAATAATCTTATTTTGCATACATCGTATTTATGTGATAATATCCTATTCTTACCAGAAATAATAATAAGAAGGTCGATTAAATGACATTCTGGAAAAATAAGAATGTGCTAGTAACAGGTGGAGCAGGATTTTTAGGCTCTTTCATTGTGGAGAAACTAAAAGATAAAGGTGTTAATGAAAAGAATATAAGGATATCAAGAAGTAGAGATACCGATTTAAGAATATGGGAGAACTGCGTTAATGCAGTAAAAGATATCGATATAGTCATCCACTTGGCTGCAAAAGGGGGCGGCATTGGCTATATGATGAAGCATCCAGCTACACTCTTTTACGATAATGCAATCATGGGCGTCCAAATAATGCAAGCGGCGAAGCAGGAAGGTGTGGAGAAATTTGTAGCAATAGGAACAATTTGCGCATATCCCAAGTTCACGCTTGTACCGTTCAAGGAAGAAGATTTGTGGAATGGTTATCCGGAGGAGACGAATGCACCTTATGGGTTAGCAAAAAAGATGATGCTGGTTCAGTCACAAGCATACAGACAACAATATGGATTTAATTCCATTTATCTTCTGCCGGTTAATCTGTACGGTATAGGAGACGACTTTGATCCCGAATCTTCGCATGTTATTCCAGCATTGATAAAGAAAATCATTAATGCAAAAGAATCAGGCAAGAATTGTATCGAGGTATGGGGAACAGGAAAAGCGACGAGAGAGTTTTTGTATGTTGCGGATGCAGCGGAAGGGATTATTTTAGCTGCTGAAAGATACAATAGACCTGCCCCTGTAAATTTGGGTTCTGGTTTCGAAATTTCGATAAAAGAGTTAGTTGGGCTGATAGCAGAGCTCACAGGCTTCGACGGAGAAATAAGATGGGACACGAGTAAGCCGGATGGGCAGCCAAAAAGATGCTTGGATGTGAGCAGGGCAAAAGAAGAGTTTGGGTTTGAGGCGAAGGTAGGTTTCAGAGAGGGACTTGTGAAAACAATTGAGTGGTATAGAAAGAGTTTAAATTGAAGGTGGATTAGTTAATGAAGATAGGATACTTTGTTAAGCGGTTTCCATATGCAAACTCTCATAGTAATGTATCAGAAGATTATGCAAGGTGGTGTCTTCTGGATGGAGGAGCAAATGTAGCATATCATTTAGCGATGGGCATAGCAAAGAAAAAAGATCATGAAATAAATATTTTTACTGTATCATCAGATTCTAAAGATTCAGTTGAGAATTATGAAAATATAACCATATATAGAAATGGTGTAAATCTTATCTTCAGAGGTAGCTATATTTCATTAAAGTCATTCTTCAAATATCCAAAATGCCAAATTGATATCCTTCATGCTCATGCTCCATCTATTCTTTCAGATATTCCTGCCCTATTATACGCTAAAAGGAATAATATACCATTTATCCTTACCTGTCATGGTGACCCCGATACAGCACCCGGCGACTTTATTTCTAAAATGGCTATTTCGTTCTATGATAGATATTATCTTGATAAAGTACTATCTTATGCAAACACTATCATCTGCCCCTCCGAACATTACATTGGAGAATCAAGATTTTTAGAGAAACATCGAAACAAAATAGTTGTTATTCCAAACGGTATAAGCTTTGAAGACTTTAACATTTCGTATTCAAAAGAAAAGTGTAGAGAAAAATTAGAGTTGTCTCTAAATAAAAACCTGATATTATTTGTTGGTGTTCTTGCTCACCGTAAAGGACCAGATATTTTAATAAAAGCTATGCCTAGAGTAATAAGTAAATTTCCAAATACACAATTAATCTTCGTTGGCAGCGGTGTGATGAGAAAAGAACTTGAAATGTTATCAAATAGTTTGGGTGTTGAAAATTATGTTAAATTTGCTGGATTTGCGGGGAAGGACATAAAGCCATTATATTACAAGGCAGCTGATGTTTTTTGTTTACCTTCTACAATGAAGACAGAAGTTTTTCCAAATGTGTTTTTAGAAGCTTCTGCTTCCGGTCTCCCAATGGTTGTTAGCGATTTGGAAACATTTAAGTGTATAATCGAAGATGGATATAATGGTATTGTTACTAAAAGAGGCGATGAAAACAGTCTTGCAGATGCAATAATCTATTTGTTAAAAAATGAAGATATAAAAAATAATATGTCAAGTAACGCAATGAAAAGAGTTAAAGATTATTCTTGGGAAAGAATCGCTGATGATACTGTTAAATTATATAACAATGTTCTTCAGCAAGTAAAGATTTAAATAAAAGCAAGAGGTATTATTTTACATATGACGAAGAAAAAAGATTTGTTGGTTGTTTACCCATTTGGTGATGCTCTTGACCCTAAAGGTAGTGGGGGTCAAAATAGAGTTTTTAATTTAGCTACCCAACTTAACAAAAATAATAACATTACCATTTTTGAACCGGATTGCTTTTTAAGTGATAATGGGAAATGCTCACAACTAAATGCAATTGGCTTCAGATTGTATATTCCTCCATTCTTAACCGACTTTAATATAAGTTTCCATCTTAACTTGTACAGGATACTGAAAAAGAAGAAAATAGATTTAATACACATAGCATTCCCTGCTGGAATTATTAGTGCAAAATTTATTTCAAAGTTACTGAGATTAAACATTCCGGTTGTTTATGATGCGCAAAGTGTTGCAGGAATTATTGTTAAAAATACTACGAACCCTATATTACCCTTTTATAAAAGAATCGGCGGTCTTATTTTTATCCCCTTTCTAGAAAAGTTTGCGGTTAAATTTGCTGATCATGTAATATCAGTAAGCCGTGAAGACAGAGATTTATTCATAGAAAAATACAATGTAAATCCCGTTAAAATATCTGTTATCCCTTCAGGAACTAGTATTTTAAGTCCAGATTCCTTAGAAGAGAGAAACAGAGCCAGAAAAGAATTTGGTTTTGCTTCTGAAGACATAATTATCATTTTTCACGGCATATACACCTATCTACCGAACAAAGAAGCGATTGATTTAATAACAAGCTATATCGCTCCGGAAATTAAAAAACTATATCATAATGTAAGGTTTATAATAGCAGGTAAAGATGTCCCAAATATTGAAAAAGGCAATGTAAAATATATTGGTTTTGTAAATGATTTACATTCCTTGTTAAGTGCCTCAAACATAGCAATAGTTCCCCTTCTTAGAGGTGGTGGAACAAAGATGAAAATACTAGATTATCTGAGTATCGGATTGCCAATTGTAACAACTAAAAAAGGAATAGAGGGTATAGAAGCTGAAGATGGGGAACATGCAATTATTGTTGATGCTGTAAATAAAGAGTTTGTTGAGGCGATAGAACACCTGATAGAGAATGAAGGCGAAAGTAAACGGTTAGGCAGGAATGCAAGAATGTTGGCTGAGAAAGAATATGATTGGGATAAGTCAGGCAAATTACTGAATAGATTGTATAGCAATCTGATAAACAAAAGAGATAAATCCAAACGATCAGAGATTACTATAGACATATCGAGTACACGAGCAATGTAGGTCTCAAACGATAAACTGGCCGATAAACTGCCACCACACTTTTGAATTAATATTATAATGCACATAGGAAGAAATAACAATGCAGATAAATAACCCTTTTCAGATGAATGACTGGGAAATAAGAAAATTCCTTAAAGTTGTGTTAGCCATCCAGTTGGCATTGTGGAGTGTAATTGGTTTAGATACAATAGGCTTACACATCCCAATTTTACGGCAACTTATAGGATTTATTTTTTTAATTTTTGTACCGGGCATTCTCATACTCCGGATTCTTAGATTACACAAACTTGGTGTTATAGAGACATTGCTGTACACAGTCGGCTTGAGTATTGCAGTCTTGATGTTCACCGGATGTTTTGTAAACGTGTTCTATCCATTTTTCGGTATCTCTAAACCAATTTCATTCGTACCATTGATCATTACGATAAGTATGATCGTGCTTGTTTTATGTGTTCTGTGTTATATAAGAGATAAAGAATTCTCTGAGCCGGTTTACATTGACGTAAAAGAAATATTATCTCCACCGGCATTATTCTTATGTTTGATTCCTTTGTTAGCGGTACTCGGGACATATCTAGTGAATTTCCATAATACCAATATTCTTTTGATGTTTTTAATAGTTATAATTGCGTTAACAGCCATTATAATTGGTTTTGATAAATTCATACCAAGTAATCTGTATCCCTTAGCTGTGTTTATGATTTCGATATCTTTATTATATCATACATCACTAATTTCAATGTATATATGGGGATGGGATATCCACTATGAACTTTATCTGGCTAATCTAATTAAGATTAATTCCATCTGGGATCCAACTCTGCCTGATAAGTGTAATGGCATGCTGAGTATCATTATGTTAGCTCCATTTTTATCTATTATTTCCAATATGGAAATAACATGGGTCTTCAAAATAATCTATCCTCTAGTATTTTCCTTAATACCTCTCTGCTTATACCGCATATTTCAAAAGCAGATAAATGATAGAGTTGCATTTTTATCATGCTTTTATTTTGTATCGTATGGGCTTTTTTATTTAGAAATGCTAGAGTTGGCAAGACAACAGATTGCCGAACTTTTTTTTGTTTTGTTTATCTTACTAATGGTAGACAATGATATGGATAAAGTGAAGCAATCGTTTCTATTCATCGTCTTCGGCATTTCACTAGCAGTATCTCACTATGGGCTATCTTACATCTTTATGTTTTCTCTTATCGCTGTATGGCTAATATTAGTTTTAGTAGAAAAAGCGGAGATCCAACGATGGATTAATAAATATCATTACAAATCTGGTAAATATAATAATTTAAAGCTTATGGGCAATTCAATCCCTTCAAAGATAGAAGGCAGAACAATCAAATCGACTTATGTCCTCTTATTTATAACATTTACAATAACATGGTATATGTATGTCTCAAGCTCTATTTCATTCAATACAATTATTTCCATCGGCAATCAAATTGCAAGCAGCATCTTTACAGAATTTCTAGATCCAGAGGCTTCACATGCTTTGAGTGTCATTGTAAGTG